>JBIOXR010000033.1:0-9959 GCA_044869735.1 Chlamydiales bacterium | reverse complement strand
CTGTAGCATACTGAAATACATAGAAATTATAATAGAAATGGGGGATGCGTCCCCATTCAATGGCAATCTCTTTATCGATATAGGCAGCGGGGCCAAAATAGTCGTGGTTCAAAGCGAGGAAGAGTTCTTTGAGAAGAGAAGGGGTTAAAGGGGTTCCTTTTTCGACGAGTTCATGGATTTTGAGCTCAAATTCAGCAAAGAGCGTTTGGCGGAAGAGAGTAGTGCGGATGTCTTCGATTTTTTCATTGAGGAGATAGCTTTTCTCTTTATCCGATGTGAATGTTTTTAACAGAAGTTGTGTGAGGAGCTCCTCATTAAATGTCGAAGCGACCTCAGCGACGAAGATGGGATAAAAAGAGTCGTGATAGGGTTGTTTCTTATTGCTGAGCAAGCTATGCATGCTGTGGCCTGCTTCATGAGCCAGGGTATATACATCGCGCAGCGTCCCGCGGTAGTTCATCAATATATAAGGGAGACTGCCATAGCAACCGCTCGAATAGGCCCCCGACCGTTTGTTTTTATTTTCGAAACGGTCGACCCAGTGGTCTTGGTATAACCCTTGTTGCAACATCGACTGGTACTCTTTGCCTAAAGGAGCTGCCGATTCGACGACCAGTTTTTCTGCCTCTGGGTAGTCTATTTTTATGTCGACCTCGGGGATTAAAGGGACATACATGTCGTAAAGATGGAGGACATCGACGCCTAAAATCTTCTTCCTTAGTTTTACATAGCGATGAAGAGAGGGAAGATGAGAACGGACAGCGGCGATCAACGAGTGGTAAACGGCAACGGGGATGTTCTTAGGGAAAAGGGCAGCTTCGAGGCAGGAGGTGTATTTGCGCGATTTGGAGACGGAAAAATGGTTGTTTACTTCGCCTGAAAGAAGCTCGCAGAGGGTATTTTCCATGTTGAGGAATTGGTCATGCATCTGCTTGAAGGAAGCTGCGCGCAGATAGCGATCATTGCTTCTCATATAAAGTTGATACAGGCCATGGGAAAGAGGGTGTGGTTGCCCTTTGCTATCTGGCACGGGGCTAAACTTGATGTCGGCGTTGTTTAGTGAGGAGAATGCCTTGGACGCGGTTTCAAAAGAGCGCCCCATCGTCGCCAGTAACCCCTCTTGTTCTGCAGAAAGAGTATGGGGGCGGAGGCGGACAATTTTCTCAAGATAAAAGCGATAAGGAGCTAGCTCTGAGGAGTGAAGATAGCTGTTCAGCGTTTCTTGGGGGAGGCTCAATAACTCGGGCTCAAACCAAGAAACCTCCTGTTGAAAAAGGTGGAGTACTGCCGAAATCCGTTCATAAGCCGATTTGTAAGTGTCGACTGTAATTTCTTCGTCGTGGCGTAGATGGGCATAGGTATAAAGGCGCTCGAGGATTTGTTGAATAGAGAGGAGCTCTTGGAGTGCCGATTTTACCGTGGCTGCTCCAGTGTTTAATTTTCCTTGAAAAGCGGAAAGTTTTGGCCAATGAGGGGACGTTGGGCTGGGCACGCTCTTTGCAAATGTCTTCTCCCATTCTTCGTCATTATGGAAAAGGGCGGAAACATCCCATTTGTCCGAGGGCTCTACTTCGGAACGCGTCTTAACTTCTTCTTGTACTATCATGAATCTATATGACGTTTAGTAATGGATATGGAACTTGTTTTCGGCAAGTTCGATAATCGTTTTCACGGCCATTACAGCATCTTCTCCTTGTGCTTGAATTTGGATGCAGGAACCTCGGGTTGCTGCAAGAGTCAGGATACCAAGGAGCGATTTCGCATTCACTACAAATTCTTGGTACATAAGCTGCACTTCGGCTTTGAACGAGGTGGCACATTTAACCAATTCCGTTGAGGGGCGGGTATGGAGCCCTTTATCATTGATGACGATAAATGACCCCTTGGCAAAATGGCCATTGGCACTGCTGGAGAAAGTGGAAGTCTTCTTCCTTTTTTTGAGTTTATTAAGATAAGTGGTGTTGGCTATCATTTGAAAAAAAACCTCACGAAACCATTTCATCCTACAAAAGGGGAGGAAAGACCGCAATGAAAAATTTAAATTTTTTTTAGAGAACAACGGATCTGGTATTACTCTTCGGCGGCGACTGCGTTCTCTTCCACCTGTTTTGTGCAATAAACAGGGCAATGGTAGGTAAGAGCAAGAGCAATGCAATCGCTCGGACGAGCATCGATTTCGACGTAATGGAGGATATCGCCTTTTTTCTGTTCTAAAAAGAGACGGGCAAAATAGATGGTGTCTTCCAAATCGAGGATGACGATTTGTTTCACGCGGATATCGAGGCCGCGAAAAATCATGTTGATAAGATCGTGGGTCGTAGGCCGAGGTTTAGTGGTGTGGCTAAGATAAAGCTGTAACGTACGGCCACTCGCGGGGTCGGTGTATATGGCAAATCGCTTTTTTTCTGTTTTGAGCAAGATGGCGGTGTAGGTCCGCCCTTGCATCACTTTTTCGAAATTGACGGCAACTAGTTCCGTATCGGGTTCCATGACTATTCCCTAAAAGCAACTCTCCCATCTGCGTAGCCGATGAGAACTTTTGAAGCAAGTTTAAAAAAAAAGCCAGTGTCGACGACGCCTGGGACAGAAATGATTTTCGCTTCATCGGTTTCAGGTTGAGAAAAGAAAGAAGGGGTGTGGATATCGTAAATGTAGTTTCCATTGTCGGTGTGATAGGGGATATTTCTTTCTTGTCGCAAGGTGCCCACGTACCCAAAGCGTTGGAGTTTGGCGATGGTTGCTTGGTAGCCAAACGGAATAATCTCGATGGGAAGACCACAAGCGCCTAGTCGTTCTACTAATTTTCCTTCATCTGCAATCACCACCATCGTGCGGCTCGTAGCCGCGAGGATCTTCTCGCGCACCAGCGCTCCTCCTTTGCCTTTGATGAGGCGATTCCATGGGTCGACTTCATCGGCCCCATCGATATAGAGGTCGATCTCAGTCACCGTATCCATGTCAGTGAGGGGAATGCCTCCTTTGCGCGCCAACTCAAGCGAGCGAACTGAAGAGGAGACGGCGTGAATAGAAAGTCCCTCTTTCACTCTTTTAATTAACTCTTCGATGAAACAAACGGCAGTCGAGCCTGTCCCTAACCCAACGAGCATCCCTTCCTGCACTAAAGTGGCGGCTTGTTTACCGATGGCCTTTTTGATATTCTCTTGGATTTTAGAATCTAATTTCATAGGTGTTTTATTACTTGTTCTATGGTATTAGTAAAGGAAAATCTATGCTCGACCTCTCTTCTTTATTAGAATACCTGGAAAATTATTTAGACCCCCTCAAAATGAGTGACTATTGTCCCAATGGCTTGCAAGTTGAAGGCAAAAGGGAAATAGGAAAAATCGCGACCGCCGTGTCTGCCTCTCTTCAAACTATAGAAGAGGCTGTAAATGAAGAGGTCGATGCCCTCATCGTCCATCATGGGATGTTTTGGAATAGAGAGCCGTATCCAGTAGTTGGTACTAAGAAAAAAAAGCTTCAGCTTCTTTTGGAAAATGAAATTTCACTATTCGCCTATCATCTCCCGTTAGATGCTCATCCAGTGGTAGGAAATAATTGGAGGGCGGCAAAAGAGTTGGGATGGGAAAACCTCGAACCCTTTGGAATATTTGAGGGAAACGCCATTGGGGTTAAAGGAAACTTTGCTCCTATCGCTTTAAATCTTTTTACTGCAGAGCTCGAAGCCTATTATGACCATGTGGCCACATCAGCTCTTGGCGGCAAAGAGATCGTGCGCTCAGCAGCTCTGGTTTCTGGCGG
The DNA here is from genome assembly GCA_044869735.1 of Chlamydiales bacterium. GTDB lineage: Bacteria > Chlamydiota > Chlamydiia > Chlamydiales > JAAKFR01 > JBIOXR01. The sequence goes on along the minus strand of JBIOXR010000033.1, from coordinate 6,197 downwards.
CGCTTATAAAGAGTTGCCTGCAGCTGCTAAAGAGGGGGTAGATTGTTTTATCACGGGAAATTTTGATGAGTCGGCCTGGGGAATGGCCCATGAAGAGAAGATCAATTTTTTTGCCCTGGGCCACACCGCAACCGAAAGAATAGGTGTAAAAGCGCTTCTTTTAGTTCTCGAAGAGCAATTTAAGCTTCCTAGTATATTTATTGATACGGCAAATCCCTTTTAAAGGGAGCCCCCCTCGGAAGAAGGGGGTATAAGAGAGATTATCTCTTTTCTTCTGGAGCACCAGGTGTAACTCTACCTTTGAGGGACTTAGTAATTTTTGCCTCTTCCTCGGCTTGCTTATGGAGACCTTCTGCAACGGCTTTGATCTGACCAGAGGGCTCTCTTAGTACTTCGCGATTTTTGAGGGGGATTCTATCTACTCCTTCTCTCGATTGCTGAAGTTTAAGTGCTTTAGTAGCAGCTTCTTGGGCGCTAGTTGAGCCCGACTTTTTCGCTTTTTCGTCGGCTTTTTTTTCGGCATCTTCAAATCGCGCCCTTAGTTTATCCATCATTTCTGTATAACCTTGTGGTACACGTTGGATTTCCATAAACGTACTCCTTTGCTATAGTTGATTATGGTAGTATGATATCATTTTTGAAATTTAAAGAAAAATAGATCGGATTATTTATGGAAAATATTGTGGATGTACTTGAATCGAGAGGATTTATTGATGCGGTGACCAGCAGTGAACTTCGTGAAATCGCATCCAAACCTTTAAAAGTATATGCCGGTTTTGACCCCACATCCGATAGCCTCCATATAGGAAGTTTAATCCCCATGATGGGTCTCGCTTGGTGCCAGCGGTGCGGCCACCAACCGATTGCCATTGTCGGTGGTGCGACTGGAATGATCGGCGATCCTTCGGGCAAAAGCTCAGAGCGAAAACTCCTCGATGAAGAGGCGATTCAACATAATTTGAGGGGCATCCGCAAATCCTTAGAAAAGCTACTCGATTTCCACGATCCCGTGGCTCCTGCTAAAATCTTAAATAATGCCGACTGGTTTAAAGGGTATGGGTTTATCGATTTCTTAAGAAATATCGGAAAACATTTCCGCATTGGCCCCATGCTGGCAAAAGAGAGCGTGCGCCTCCGCCTATCTACAGAAGAGGGGATGAGTTTCACCGAATTTAGCTACCCCCTCGTCCAAGCCTACGATTACCTCTACTTGTTCGATCACCACGACGTCCGCCTTCAAATGGGCGGATCAGATCAATGGGGCAACATCACTGCAGGATGCGAGCTCATCCGCAAAATGAGAAATGAGACCGTCTATGGTCTCACCTTTTCCCTTCTCACGCGTAGCGATGGAAAAAAATTCGGCAAAACGGAAGAGGGGGCGATCTGGATAAACTCCGATAAACTCTCTGCTTACGATTTTTACCAATACTTTTTCCGCGTAGCCGATGCCGATGTGATCAAGATGATGCGCCTGCTGACCTTCATGGATCTTGCAGAGATCAAATCGATCGAAGAGGTGATGAAAGAGAGCAACTACCAACCCAATAGTGCCCAGCGCCGCCTTGCCGAGGAGGTCACGCGCATCATTCACGGAGAGGAGGGGGTCAAACAGGCAGAGAGAGTCACCCAAGCGGCAGCTCCGGGTGCCAAAACCTCTTTGGATGTGGCCACTTTAGAAGCGCTAGCCTCCGAGATTCCGTGCAAAACAATGCCGAAAGAAGAAGTGCTCGGCGTCGATATCGTCGATCTCTTTGTCTCTGCAGGTCTGCAAGGGAGTAAATCGGAGGCGCGCCGTCTCATCGAAGGAGGTGGTGCGTACGTCAACAACGAAAAAGTGAGTGAAGAGAACAAAATCATTCAAGCCATCCATCTCATCGATGGGCGACTCTTGTTGTTGGGATTGGGGAAAAAAAAGAAAGTGATCATCCGTCTGCTATAATCTCACTTTTTTTGTCTCAGCATTTGCGTTCTATTTAAAAAATAGCTTGAAACCAATTTTCCATTGGATATTATACTGCTATGAATCAAGTAGAAATAGATCTCTTGCGCGAACCAGTTGCGAAATTCTGGTGCGTAAGAGAAATTCCCATAGGGAAAATAGAGTTCTAACACCTTTTAGGAGGCATCAATTATGGCAACAATGACAAAGAAGAAGCTGATTAGCACCATTTCTCAAGCTCAAGGCATCCACCCGAATCACGTGAGAAATGTAATACAAAACTTTCTAGATCAAATGACGCAATGTCTAGCTCGGGGAGATCGTCTCGAGTTTCGCGATTTTGGAGTCTTGCAAGTAGTAAAAAGAAAACCAAAAATAGGAAGAAACCCCAAAAATGCGGCCGTTCCGATTCATATTCCTGCTCGACGTGCTGTGAAGTTTACTCCAGGAAAGAAAATGAAACGCATGATTGAAAGCCTAGAATCGAGCACAAAAGAAGCGAGCAAAGCTTACAATTAGTAGGCACATGAACACTATTTTATTGGAACGACCCTCCTCTTTGCGAGGGTCTTTCTTTTTATGGGATTAGAAACCTCTTCATTGCGTCTCGAATTATCGCGCTATAACGACGACCTGCGCTGTCGCCTCCTTTCGTTGCTGAAAAATCGCCCTTATGTTTCTCATTATCCCGATAATTCTTTTTTAGCGCGTGAATCGGAACTAGGCGAACTCCTCTTTGCTTTATATGCTTTAATGCAAAAAAAACCGGTGCAGCTACCGCACATCGAACTCACCCCTGAAGGAAGTTTATCTCTTTTTAAAAGAAGCGGACTGGCTTGGGGAGGTCTTCCCTATCCTCGTTTTCATGCAGAAGCGGCCGGTTTATGCTATCTCTTAGGTGTTTTTATTCAAGACGAGACATGGATAAATAAAGCCAAACGGATGGCGGTGTGGCAATTACAAACTCTCGATAGCCAGGGACTCCCTCTTCCAGCCCTCTTTCAACAAGAGGGGAAGTGTCCTTATGAGGAGCTCTTACTTGCCAATTACTTTTTGTTTTCGCTAGTTGCAGAGGAAAATCTTTTTTCTAAATTAGCCTCGCTCCATTATGAAATGCTCGTCCGGAAGGGCACTTCTCCTTTTGCCGAATTCGTGTGGCATTTCTGCGAAGGGAGGGTAGATACTTCTACACCTCTTCACCTTCCCTCTTCGATTTACGACCCAGCACTTGGATGGGTAGGGGTGAGAAAGGGAAATTGTACAGCTGTTGCTGTGGCCAAAGGATGTAAAAGCACCATGGGAGTGTTTGCCGCACGCGATGTCAGGGTAGTGGGGTATGGCCCTCAGAAGCTTCCATTAGGAGATTGTTCCGATTTTGGACTTGCGGGGGGAGAACCTCTTGCAATGGAAAAAAAAGAAGAGGAGTTTTTTCTTCTTTCTGAAGGGCCCATTGCCGTCCATCACAATCGTCTTACCGGCATTGATAGTATTGAAGATGTAGGATATAGTGGACTATGGTGCCGTGCAGAACAAGCGTACAAAGAAGGAAAACTCGACATCACCTGCCGATTTACCTCTTTACCACCCTTTCAAGGGTGGGCTTTTGTATTTTTCGTAAAAGCCGAAGCCCTTATTGTAGCCTCTTTCCAAAAGTTAAAGCCTCGTACTCTCGATCGCTACCGAGGACCAAAGCAAAAAATTTCTTTAGATGGAAAAGAGGAGAAGATTATTCTCACTCCCCTGGAAGGGTGCAACGAGATGGAGATTATCCCGCTAGGAGGGGAGAAAAGCTACTGGTCGGCTGATTTTCTCATCGCCTTTTTTTTAGAAGATGAAAAAAAGGCTTACCAATGGCAGCTCTCTTGCGAGAAGTAGCTTCTTGCATTTTAAATATTTAAGTAGTATAGTTATGCCTCTTATGGAAATATTGCCTCACGAAAAACAGATCTACGAATACGAGCAGACCGTAGAGAAGATGAAACAACAAAGTGAACTCTTCTCCAAAGATGAGTTAAATCAGTTGGAGAAAAAACTGAATAAACTAAAGAAAAAAATCTATGCTTCGCTCTCCCCATGGGAGAGAATTCAGATCTGCCGCCACCCCTCTCGTCCGCAAACGAGCGACTATATCCACAACCTTTTCTCCCCATTTGTTGAACTATTTGGCGACCGCACATTTGGCGATGACCCGGCCGTCATTGGCGGATTGGGTAGGATTGGCGAGATGAAATGCGTCGTGGTAGGACAAGAGAAGGGGCGCGACACCGAGACGCGTCTTAAAAGAAATTTTGGCATGGTCCATCCAGAGGGATTCCGCAAGGCCCTTCGGTTAGCGCGTCTTGCCGAAAAGTTTTCGTTGCCTCTCGTGTTTTTCATCGACACTCCTGGAGCCTATTCGGGCCTGACAGCAGAAGAGCGCGGGCAAGGGTGGGCGATTGCGATGAACCTGCGCGAGCTGTCTCGCATTGCCACTCCTATCGTCGTCGTCGTCATTGGCGAGGGGTGTTCAGGAGGAGCCCTTGGCATGGGAGTAGGGGATGCCGTAGGAATGTTAGAGCATGCCTACTATTCAGTGATCTCCCCAGAAGCCTGCGCTTCGATCCTCTGGAAAGACGCCACCAAAAAATGTGATGCCGCTAAGATATTGAAAATCCATGCTGAAGAACTCTTAGAGTTTAAGGTCATCGATGCCATCATCAAAGAACCTTTGGGAGGAGCCCACCACCATCCCGAAGAGATGTATATAAAAGTCAAAGCCTTTATCCACGAACAAATGCAAAAATTTAAAGGAGTATCGAAAGAACTTCTACTCGAACACCGCTACCAGAAATTCCGCAATATAGGGCGCTTTGATGAAACTTTTGCTTAAAGCCGCCCTCCAAACGCGCAAACATCTCCTCCTCGTCGCTATCTCTTTTGTCTCGATGATCATGTTGGCATTTGCAACACAACTCGAGCTTTTTAGCTTAGGAGTCATCGCTAAAGCAGGTCCCGATGTTTTCACTCTTTTTGCCCCTAAAGAACAAGGGAAATTGGTGCGCACTGACACTCTTACTCTTCCCGAAGTCGAAAAGAGGTGGGTTGAGATCACCCACTCTCCCGATGCCTCCCTTTCAATCGACAAAGCGAACCAATTCATTTATAAGAATAAAGGGGGCAACCTCGTCGAAAGAGTTTCTATATTCTTAGAAAAACACCTTCAAATCACTACCAATCTCTTACGGCTGGCCTATTTCTTGGTATTTGTAGCCCTGTTCCGTGCGGCAGCTCTTTTTTTGAATCGCTACATCACCCAAGTCGTTGCCATCCGCGTGAGCCGCGATTTGCGCCAACGCTATTTTGAGCATATTCAAAAACTTCCCCTCTCTTTCTACCATCAATATAATATTGGGAGTCTCTCCTCGCGCGCCGTAGGCGATGCTGGTGTGATTGCCCATGCGTTAAACTCTCTTCTTACGAATTATTTTCATACCCCAATAACAGCAATAGCTACGCTCGCGGCTTGCTGTTTTATTTCGTGGAGACTCTCCTTAGTGATTTTCGTCGGTTTTCCGTTGATTGTCCTCCCCATCATCTATCTCGCCAAGAAGATCAAGCACATTGCGAAACAGATGCAGCGCAACCAAGAGGGGTTTGCTAGTCTCCTCATCGATTTCCTCTCAGGGATCATGACGGTGAAGGTGTTTGCTATGGAAGAGTTCTCGCTTAAAAAGTACAAAGACCAGAATAATAAAATGGCCCGCTTGGAAGAGAAGAGCGCTCGTTACGGCCTCTCCTCCCGGCCGATCTTGCATTCAATTGCTTCCCTCTTTTTTGCCTCTGTCATCCTCTATGGGATCTATGTAGTCAATATGGGAGTAGCAGAGTTGTTGGTGTTCTGCGCTCTCGTCTATGCCTTCTATGATCCGGTGAAAAAATTTGCCGAAGAGAATGCCCATGTGTTGCGAGGTGTGGCCGCTGCCGAGAGGATGTACGAGGTTCTCGAGATTACTTCCGATATCCAAGATGCTCCCAATGCAGTTGCATTTACAGAATTCAAAGAATCGATTGCCTTTGAGAACGTCGATTTTCGCTATAATGATACCTGGATTTTGAAGGAGCTCAGTTTTGAAGTGAAAAAGGGGGAGATGGTGGCGATCGTCGGGCCCACAGGCGCTGGTAAGTCGACGATTGTGCAACTCCTTCCTCGCCTCTATGATGTGCAGAAAGGGGAGATCAAGATCGATGGGAAATCGATCAAAAATTATACGTTCCG
>JBIOXR010000032.1:0-4183 GCA_044869735.1 Chlamydiales bacterium | reverse complement strand
ATGCCATTTATAAGCTGAAACGCCTCTCTGAACTCAAAGAGGCTGAGATTGAAGAGACTTTTTACCGCATCGATATTAAAACGGATAAAAAAAATAAAACATTGACTATCTCCGACAATGGAATAGGGATGACGAGCGACGAGGTCGAACGGTATATCACTCAAATTGCCTTCTCGGGTGCTAAAGAGTTTATCGAAAAGTATGAGCAAAAGTCGGAAGATCAGATTATCGGTCACTTCGGGCTCGGCTTTTTTTCCGCCTATATGGTTGCTAAAAAAGTCGATATCCATACGCGCTCCTACCGCAAGGAGAGCGAGGGGGTATTCTGGAGTTGCGACGGCTCTTCTGATTATACCATCGAAAAAGAAGAGATAGAAAAACGGGGAACCGCTTTGGTGTTGCATCTCTCCGAAGAAGAAACCGAATATTTAGAACCTACAAAACTACGCGCGATCCTCGATAAATACTGCGCTTATCTCCCTTTTCCCATCTATCTCAACGATATTCAGGTGAACTCCCTTCTTCCCATCTGGGTCAAAGGAAGTCACGAATGCACCGATAAAGAATATCTCGATTTTTATCACCGCTCTTTTCCCTTGGAAGAAGATCCTCTTTTCTGGATTCACCTCAACGTCGACTTCCCCTTCCATTTGAAGGGAGTTCTCTATTTTCCTCAGATTTCAAAGGAGAACAATTTCAAAAAAGAGGGGATTCGCCTTTTTTGCAATAGGGTATTTGTATCTGATCAGTGTAGCGACATTTTGCCGGAATATCTCACCATGTTGCGAGGCGTGATCGATAGCCCTGATATCCCCCTCAATGTTTCTAGGAGTTCTCTACAGACAGACCGAACAGTCAAACAACTTGGCCAACATATCTCAAAAAAAATCTCCGATCGACTGACGTCTCTCCTCAGAACCGAAAGAGATAAATTTCTCTCTCTCTACCACGATATTGAGATGATTCTCAAATTAGGGGCGCTGCAAGATGAGAAATTCTACGAGAGAATCAAAGAGTGCTTAATATGGAAAAATAGCCAAGGCCAATGGACCACAACTGAAGAGTATCTTGAGAGAAATAAAAGCGATGTTGTCTACTACGCCGAGGAGGGGCAGGAAAATAGCCACTTACTACCTCTTTTCCTCTCTAAAGGGGTCGAGGTTCTTTTCACCCGCGGCTCGTTTGTCGATCAAGTCCTCCTTTCCTTTTTAGAACAAAAACTCTCTATAAAGTTCCAACGGATTGATGGGGGTATTGTCGACCCACTTTGCGAACCTTCAAAGGAAAAAATCTTGCTCGATGGCGAAGGTAGAACCGAATCATCTCGTATGGCCGACTACGTAAAACAAACGTTGCCCCATCTCGAAGTGGATGCCAAGAGCCTCGCTAGCGAGAGTTTACCAGCACTGCTCGTGATAAAAGAAGAAGAGAGACGGCTTAGAGATGCTCTTGCTTTTCGCAATAAATCTCTTCCAAAGGCGCTCTCACCTACTTTTGTCGTGAATACGAATAGCAAATTGATGCAGTCTATCTATGCGCTCCGTTCTTCGGCTCCTCAACTCGCAGAAGAATTGATGCACTCTGTTTATGACTTGACTCGACTGTCGCAAAAAGAAATGGAGCCGGAAGCACTTTCAAAATTTGTTTCCCGCTCCACAGAGTTATTCGAAAAACTCACAGTTTCTCTCTTAGAGAGAGAAAAAAGCAATTAGCTCTTATTTGTTCTCACCTTCACTAGCGTCTTCCACCGTCACTTCAGCAGTAGACGGCTTCACATCTGTAATGGCAGCTTTGAGCATTTCGATTTTTGCCCCATCGTAGAGCTTGAGAATCACAGTGTTTTCTTGGATTTTCACCACAGTTCCGATAATCCCCATGGCAGTGACTTGATCCCCTTTTTTTAGAGCAGAGCGTTGTTGCTCCATCTGCTTTCTACGCTTCTGCTCTGGTCTCCATAGGATAAAATAGAAAAAGAGGATGGCAATGGCAATCATCACGAGCGTTTGTAAGAAAGTTCCTTGTCGACGGGTAGTAGTAGTCTCTTCCTGAGCTAATAAAGGAAGAGTTGTGCAGAAAACAAAAAGAGATAAAAAAAGCGTTTTCATGTTGGCCTCAATAAAGACTTAGATTTTGCCAATTATTCCCAAGTGATAAAAGAAAAGCAAGAAATTTGCTTCCTATTTCGTTGCTGTACCAAGGTAACCCAAAGATAGAGAAGGGGTATGTTTAAAGGAAAAAGAGGGGGGAACTCTACGGGTTAAGAGCATCTTCCAAAATGCGGTTGATTTGACCTTGGGTGCCATTCCTAAGAAACTTTCGATTGTCAACCCAGCCTTTTCACATAATTTTTTTACTTCTTGTGGCTTAATAAAAAGATCAAACGTATGAAGGTTGGGAGGGGCATTTTTTATACTCCATTCTACACCCTTAATGACGAAAAGATAAGAAAGAAGATTTCGATTGAAAGTGTGAAAAAGGAATATCCCTCCTTTTTTGAGTACGCGACCTGCCTCTTTTACGACTTCCTCTTGTTGTTCCGTGTGTTCTAAGAAGTCCATGGCGCTCACCACATCGAATGATTCCGCCTCAAAGGGCAGAGAACAAGCGTCTCCCACGATATAGTCCACCGTTTTAGTCTCATCGTATTGCTTTGCAATATTAAGGCTCTCTTTTGAAATATCGAGACCCGTTACCTGATAACCCTTTTTTGCTAAGGAATTGGCATGAAACCCACCACCGCAAGCGATATCGAGGACGCGACATTTTTTTTCTTTAAAAACTTTTCCGATTTCAGTGAGGATCCAAGGCGTGGTAATCCGGCTCTCTGCACGCAATAAGGCGATAGGATGGTTATCACCTTCATACCAAAGTGAGCCTAAAGTGTCGTAAAAGGAGTTATTTATTTTGCTCTTTCTTTCCATAGGAAGTTCCAATAGATGAGCTGGTAGCTAAAAAACAATGCCGATAAACCTAATTGTATTGAAGCAAAGACGAAAAAGAGGGGGTGTTTTGTAAAAAAGGACCAGAGAATTCCCAAGGCAATTAATAATAAAGGGTGGTTGATGAAAAGAAGAGCGTGCAGCCACTGCTCTCTTCCTTCGCAATGTTTCCGGTGCACCCACTCATCTTTCGTGATCAATAGAGAGGAGATAATGCAAAGGGTGATGAAATAAGGGAGGCTTGCGGTCGAATAAGGAGTGAATAAAACATAGGCAAAGCAGGCAATAGTGCTTAAAGTATCGACGGGATGGCCGATCCGCTCCCAGCGAGGCAAGCCTCTTTTCAAATGAAAATAAAACTCATCAAAGCCTATGGCGAATGCTTGTATCAAAAACGGCAAAAATAAAAACCACAATGGAGTCATCTTTTTTTCCTATGCTATTTTTTCTAAAATGGCCCCTTGGATGCAGAGTCCGGGACCAAAAGCTAAGCTGAGAACAAACGTGCCTTTGGGATATTCGTTTTTGGCAAGCATCTGTTCCCATATATGAGGAAGGGTCGCTGAAGAGATGTTTCCTCGGTTAAGTAAGGTTCTCTTTGTCTCTTCGATCTGCGCTGAAGAGAGATCGAGTTGTCTTTGAATCAAGTCAATAATCTTCGGGCCTCCCGGATGAATGGCAAATAACATTTTGCCAAGGTCGCTTTTTGTTTTCTCCCCTTTTTCGAGCAGGGCATCTACAAATGAAGGAAGGGCTGCATAAATCAACTTTGGTATTTCTTGAGAAAGAGTCAATTTCATTCCCCAATCTTCGCACACCCATCCCATTGCCTCTTCTGTTCCCTCTAGAATTTCTTCATGCAACCCAATGATTTTCCATGCGGGCTTGTCGGGAAGCTGGGGAGAAAGATGGTATTTGATAAACCCATCGGCAAATAGGCTTTGTCCCACCAGTTGTTCTTTGGTATGTAGAGAAGGATTGAGATGGAGAGTAGAGAGTTCCGTGTGGACAATATCGACAGAACTCTTCAAGCCTGCTCCAATGCGTATCGCTGGCAAAGCCGCCAAACATCCCATATGATAGACGTGAATGACTCTCGTAAGGCGCCCCCATCCTCTTTTTGAGACGATGTTCTGCGCACCGCTGGGAGCTACATATCCAGTACATGTCACATGGATTAAGTCGTCAGGGGCTTTCTTGTCTGTTTCCGGATAAAATTCTTCAAAGACTTTATCTACGATCTG
>JBIOXR010000031.1:0-13669 GCA_044869735.1 Chlamydiales bacterium | reverse complement strand
AATCTTTAGTAGCATCTTTTCCCCATTCCATCCCAAAAAGAGCATGAGAAAGTTGAATTTGCGTGACAGCATCTCCCTCTTCTACGGCTTGCCTAAATAGACGATGGCAAGTGCCTACATTCCCCTTAAGGAGCATTCGAATTTCATTGATATTACCTCTCGCATTTCTAATAGCTTCGAGGTTCAACGTTGGTTTATCCAAAGTTGGATAAAGAGTGAATGGTTGTGATCCATTTAAGCCCTGAACAAGGGATGTCATATAACCTCCTAAAATTGAAGTAGTGCAATATCTTAAAATATTTGTACTCTTTCCGCTATCGAAAAAGCAAAAGGCGTGATGTGGCGCGGCCTCTATTGACCGACGGTCGTTCTTTTGCTAGTATTAATTTAGAATTAAATCCAAATGAAAAATAGAAATATTCTTATTTCAGGTGCTGGAATTGCGGGTCTGACTCTGGCGTATTGGTTAAAGAAATTTGGTTTTAGCCCAGTATTAGTAGAAAAGCACCCCTCTTTGCGCACAGAAGGTTATAAGCTCGATATCCGCGGAAGAGCTGTGGATGTTGTAAAACGGATGGGTCTCCAGCAGACGATTTTCGAGGCTCGAACAGAAATTCAAAAAGCACTATTCGTCGACCCATCTGGTAAGATAAAAGAGACTAATCCCGATTTATGTGGCGTACGAGTCGAAGGGGATTTAGAAATTGTACGAGGGCGCTTATGTCAAATTTTATTTGATCATACGGGAGATGTACAATACCTCTTTGGCGATTCGATTAAAGCTGTTTCGCAACATGAGGAGGGAATAGAAGTTGAATTTGAAAAAGAGAAGCCTAAGCTATTTGATCTTCTCATTGGAACAGATGGCCTACATTCTAGAGTGCGAAGACTGGGTTTTGGCGAAGAGTGCAATTTCTTGCGCGAACTAGGTTTATATACTTCTTTTTATTCCATTCCCAATTTTTTGAATTTGGATCGCATTGAAATTGAATACTATGCGCCCAGGAAATTTTGTATTGCCTACTGCCCTCGCGATGGTCTGGCAAAGGCTGGTTTTGCTTTTTCTTCGACGCGTCCCATGGTAGATCTCCCCGATCAAACACATCAGCAAGAATTTCTCAAGGAGATATTTGTGAATGAAGGGTGGGAAATTCCCCGTCTTCTTTCCTTCATGAAAGAAGCTCCCGATTTCTATTTCGATTGCATGGCACAAATTCACATGTCTCAGTGGACAAAAGGGAGAATTGCCTTGGTTGGAGATGCTGGGTATGCAGTTTCTCCTATTGCAGGTCAGGGGACGAGTGTGGCATTGGTAGGTGCTTACGTTCTTGCAGGCGAACTTGCTGAAGCTAAAGGAGATTATAAACTAGCTTACCAGCGCTATGAAGAGAATTTACGTCACTTCATTGAAAAAAATCAAAAATTGGCTCAAATGAGCGTCACTCTCATGGATGGAAAAGGCTCCTCATGGATCAGATCTAAGAGTTTATCGTTGATTTATTATCTAAATCAATTTTTGCCAGGTCGCTGCATCCATTTCTACAAGAGATTAGGTCTAAGACGGACAGCAAAAGCCGCAAATGCCATTGTTCTTAAAGATTACTCATAGCCATCTCAACATCTGAATAAAGTTAATTAATAAAATTTTCTTTTAGCTTGATTTTATACGAAATTTATGAAACTCTTGATTCTTCCTTAACATTAGTAATGGTGAATAAAATGGAAACGTCGTCAACAAGCGGAAAAGTTATTTTAAATTTTGGTTGGAAAGGTCCAAGTACTTGGCGTGGGGGATGGGCTAAAGGTGGATTAGATGTTGGCGTGGTCGACCTTGTATTTAAAAATGCCAAAACTAAAATCAGTGTCGATATTCCAGACAATATATCCACAACCACAGTGCGGAAACTCCCATTCACATGTCGAAGATATCAGGAGACCGAACTGGAACTCAATGGTCGCAAATTTAAGCCTATTGCTCAAGAAACTCATCCAGAGTCACTAAAGGTAACAGTTGAACAAATTCAAAATCTAACAATCAAGGTCGGTATTTTTGAGGAAAGTCCCAATCAAGGTCCGGCTGTTATGGATAGCTCGGGTAAGATTACTCGTGAAAAACATATTCTTAGGTCGGATACAAAAGTTAATTTAGAAGTACCTAAAGAATTGGAAATTGGACAAACCTATACCCTCGTAATCACATCGCATGGTATCTCACCCATTCAGGCTGAGCTTATTAAAGAAAAACAAACAGAAGAGATGTTGGAAGATGAAAAAAAAGCCAGCAAAGAAGAATTTCAAAGACGTTTGGGAAAAATGGGTGAGGCATTGATTTCGGAAGGAATCGGCAACCTTAAGTTAGCTTCACAAGGAGGAGGCGGTGTGTTCAATTCCACTTCCACTAATGCAGATATATTTGCACATGGAATGCAAGGGGTTGTCCGCGCAGGTCAGCAAATGCATCCAGAAATTAGAGTGCCCTATACTAAGCCCTCAGAAAGCTCTTCAGATTTAGATCTGTTGACTACAGAGGAATTGCAATCACGTTTTGAAGCAACTTATAAAAAGGATAGGGAGTTAGGGGTTCTGCGCATGCAAGCGGCTTTTGCTGGTAATATAACAGAAATGAGTAGAATTATTGAAACTGAACATGCAAATAGTCAATTGCTCATCAATTTAGCTGAAGCATTAGAAAGAAAAGGAGTCAAAGCTCAGATTCCCCAATCTGAAAGCTTTCAATCTGCTGCAAACCGACATGCAGAGGTGCATGAAGAGGCACTAAAAGGTCTTCAAGACCAATGCAAAACGCAATAAAAGAGCAATCTTTTCTTCATAGCCGTCGTTGAGCTTGTTCTATCAGATTTTTTTTAATTTTTTTAGGGCTTGACGTTTTTTTGTTTTTGGTCTTAAAATGAACGGCGTTCAATTATGGGAAGAAGATCGGATCACAACAAAGAGGAGCTCAAAGAGCTAATGATTGAGTCGGCTTTAGATTTGATGCAATCGAAAGGGTTGCACTATTTCAATGCAAGGGCGGTGACTTCGCGGATTGGTTATTCCGTCGGTACTTTGTACAATCTTTTTGAGGGAATGGAGGGATTGATGCTGGAAGTCAATGTCCGCACTCTAGATAAACTTATTATGGCCATTACAAAGACTATTAAAAAGGTGGAAGGTCCCAAACAGTTGGGTGGGCTGATTGCCAGGACCTATCTTAAATTTGCCAAAGATCATCCCGCGCAATGGACCCTCTTGTTTGAAACTCCTACAAAAAAGAGACCTTCTTGGTATCAAAAAATTGTTGCAGAAAAGTTTACAGAAATTGAAGCCTTGCTCTTGCCCTTTCTTGCCATTGATACCTCGAAAATCAGACAAACGTGTGAGATTCTTTGGGCATCGCTCCATGGTATTTGCATGTTGAGCCATCGGGGGAAATTGATGATTAAAGACACAGAAGAAATGTGCGATACTCTTTTTCATAATTATTTAAAGGGAGTAGCACTCCCGTAACTTTTTTTTGGAGAAAAAATGAACAACGTTCAGTTTATAAAAATGATGTTATTAGGTTTGAGTGTCTTAGTAATCCCTGGTTTATTTTTACTCTGTTGTAGAGTGGTAAAATATGAGCCGCCTTTCGTGCGCCATACAAGGATAGGCTACCGCCCTTGGCTTGTCATGGTGCCCATTCTTTCACTTGCTTTGATGTTTGCTACTACGGGGGTATTCGCGTTGTTTGCCTGCGTTTCTCTACTCTCTGTCAAAGAATACGCACGGGCAACGGGACTCTACCGCGATATTCGTTTTGTCGTATGGCTCTATGTGGGGGTGTTGGCCGCCTATTTATCTGCTTTTTTATTTCCCCATGTCTTTCCTTATGCACCAGTGTTCCTTCTGCTCCCTCTCTTTTGCTTACCTCTTATTAGGAATACCTATCAAGGGATGTTGCAGAAAGTGGCTTTGGGGAGTTTAGCCGTTATTGTACTGGGTTGGTTTGCAGCTCATATAGTTCGTATCTCATTACTCGAAAATGGAATTGCCAAGCTCGTCTTCATGATCGCCTGCGTAGAGCTCGGGGATGCCTCTTCATTTATTTTAGGCAAACTATTTGGTAGGCACAAACTCATCTCTCAAATCAGCCCCAATAAAACTTGGGAAGGGGCAATAGGGGGTTTAGTTGTTGTCTCGTTTTTTTCCTGGGTTGTCAGGAGTTGGACAGATCTTGACATTCCCTTTTTTGCCCCTTTTGTTTTGTGGGCGGCCGGGATGGGAGGTGATTTATTCATCAGCTTCATTAAGCGGGAAGTGGGGGTCAAAGATATGGGAACCCTCATTCCTGGGCATGGCGGGATGCTCGACCGTTTCGATAGTCTTTTGTTGGCCTCACCCCTCTTCTTTTACCTCTGTGGAGGTGCATCATGAAACCTTGGTCTTATCGCCCTTCTGAAACACACTCTCTTTCCTATCGGGCGCGGTTGCAAAATGTCCCGCATGAGCAAGATCTTTTACAACACGCCTTGCGCCAAGGGAGCTTTAAGTTAATCCGCTTTATTATGAGGAAATGTTTTAATCTTACCATTGAGGGAGTAGAGAATCTCCCCAAAGAGGGTGGTTATATTCTTGTGAGCAACCACTCTAGTCATTTAGATATTTGTTCTTTAATTTCTGCCCTTTCTCCTCTGGCATTCAAACGTTTACATATCGCTGCAGCAGCCGATGTCTTTTTCACTACTTCTCTCCGTTCTGTGTTCTTCTCTTTGTTTTTCAATACATTTGCTTTTGACAGAAAGGAATTTGGCCATCACGGATTGCAACACTGCAAAAAGATATTGGAAAAGGGGAGTGAAATTCTCCTTATTTTTCCTGAAGGGAGTCGCTCTACCGATGGCAAGATAAAACCTTTCAAGACAGGAATTGGTCATCTCATCGCAGAATGCGGAGGAACTGTTGTGCCTGTCGGGCTGCAAGGTTGTTTTGAGGCTTGGCCTCGCGATCGTATGATGCCCCGCCTGTATCCCATCAAAATGGTCATTGGGTCTCCACTTCTGTTTACAAATAATTCTTTAGATAAAAAAGAAATCACACAACTTATTAAAAACGAGGTTGAAAAATGTTTAAGAAAGTAATTATGAAATGGCTCATCTTAAAAATGGCTGTGATCAGTCCAGGAATGGGGCTCACTCTCGAGCAGGGGCTCACTTCCGGTAAAACACTCGATTACATCTACCGCAATCGGCCTTCTGGCAAGTCACTTGCCAGCAGGATGGTTGACAAGATCTATTTAAGTCATCCGGGATGGGAAGCTGTGCGCATCCGAAAAAGACATCTCGAAATGTTGCTGTCAGAATCGTTGCACACCAAAGGAGAGGGAGCCTTAGTTGTTGACATGGCCTCGGGTCCAGGCTCCTATATCCTCCAAGTGATGAAAGGTCATGAGAGTGCAACAGCACTCTGTTTTGACTTGGATCCACGCTGGGTCGAAGAGGGGAATCGAAGGGCAGAGAAGTTACTTCTCGATTCACGCGTCCACTATAAGCAGGGGAATGCTTTTGATCTGCCCCATCTGGACATTGAGCCCTCGATCATCGTCTCTTCGGGGTTTTACGACTGGATGTTAGAGGATGAAAAGGTGCTTGAATCTATCGCTCAAGTCTATGAGTGTTTGCCTTCAGGTGGGATTTTTCTCCTGACGATTCAGTGCCGCCATCCCAATTTAAAATTCGTCGAAGAGGTCTTTCAAGATTTTAACCATCAACCTCTCAAAATGAAAATGAGAGATCCTCAAACTGTAGCTGGATGGTTAAAAGAGAAAGGGTTTTCTGTGCAAAAAGCCCTCATGGACCCTCATCACTATTATTGTGTCTTTAAAGCGGTAAAGGAGGTGTAGCATGCCCATCGGATTATATGAAATGAAGTACAAAGCCAGGCGCTGGATTTCTAAATTGTTGCCTTTATGTACCCATATTAACCCCACGACACTCACTTATATGTTGTTTCCCCTGGGGATGCTCATGGCAGCTTGTAGTTTTTGGGGATTTTATTATGGCTCTTGGCTAGCTCATCTAATGACCCTTATTTTTGGTTTGTTGCGGATGCTCTTTGGCACTCTCGATGGATTTGTTGCAGAGCACTTCAATAAGTGTAGTCGCAAAGGAGAAGTGCTCAACCGGCTTGCTCCAGAGTGCTGCGATATTCTCTACCTAGTAGCGCTCTCTTTGGCATCACCCAGTGGCTTTGCCTTGGGAACGCTTGCCATCAGTTGGTCCATTTCATTTCTAGGGTTGCTCCCCCTGATATTGCAGCAGAAACCTATTAGCATAGGGCCACTGGGTCAAACCGACCGATTAGTAAGCTTTTTATTTTTTACTTTTGTGAACCTATTTTACCCACTCCCAATAAAAGTGTTTTTTATTTGGTGTGTGGGTTCAGGTTTCCTCACCTGTTTACTTAGAACTCGTAAACTTTTCACTTTATTTTATGATAAGAAGACTCAAAAAACAGCTTAAGACAACTTCAGGCTTTTATAACTTCGCCGCCACGGCTCCTTTATTAAAAGGGGCCTGCCAAGAGATGCGCAAGTGGGAAAAAGATAACCTTTACCCACTTTCCCATCACTTTGGCAAATGGCTCTCCTGTTTAGAATCCACGCGAGCCAAAATCGCTCAACTAATCAAGGCCGACCCCGATGAAATCGCATGGATGCCCAACACCTCTACTGCTCTTTCTACGGCAGCGGCGGCTATACCATGGAAGAAGGGGGATCGCATTGTTTTTTTGTCAGATGAATTTCCCTCTAACCGGTATGTTTGGCAAAACATTGAGGAAGCGGAATGTATTGCCATCGCACCTGACAAGAAAAAAACCTTTTTATCTCAACTGCAAGAAATCGATGTAACCAAAGTGCGTCTTGTAGCTATTTCAGCTATTTCCTATCTCGATGGTAGGCTATTCCCTATCCAAGAGATCGTCGCTTTTTGTCACAGCAAGGGGATCTTGGTTTGTGTCGATGCGATCCAAGCAGTGGGAGCCATCCCCATCGACGTGAAAAAATGGGGGTGTGATTTTCTAGCTTCAGGAGGACAGAAATGGTTACTAGGCCCTGTAGGAAGTGGTTTTTTATACATTGAAAAAAGTTTAATCCCCAAACTCAAAGTGCCCCAAATGGGATGGGCAAGTGTGAAATCTCCAGGAGATTTTACCGCGGATATACGTTTTACAGAGAGTGCCCGCCGCTTTGAACCTAGTTTGCCGCCCATAGGTCCAGTTGCAGGGTTGGGAAAAAGTTTAGAAATCTTAGGCAACATCGGATGGGACAAAATATTTGAAACCATCCACAAAAAAAGAGAAACACTCCAAGATCTTTGCAAGTCTATCCTTTTTAAAAGTGGCGCTGAGCCCTTGGGCGGGGGGATTGTTACTGTAATTAAACCGTTAAATCTACCCCAACACTATGAGGTTGCCGAACGGTTAGAGACGATCCGGTTTTCCCTACACGCTTCGAGCACTCTCCCGAAGATTCATCCAGTAAGTAATCAAAATGAGGATCGACTTCCAATTACCCATGCCCTAATTACAGGAGCTTCGCAAGGTCTAGGATTTGCCCTTGCTGTCGCCCTTGCTAAAAGGGGTTGCCATCTCACTCTTCTGGGGCGTTCAGAAAAGACCTTGAAACAACATGCAACCTTTCTTGAAAAGAATTACGGGATTAAATGCCAAGTCTATGGAGCCGATTTATCCCGACTTGACTCTCTGCCTGATCACTCATTCGACCTGATTATCAACAATGCAGCAGAAGCCCATTGTGAATCGCTTATGAATGAAAGTGAAGAACATTTGCGACAAGCTTTTGAGGTAAACTTTTTTAGCCCGTGGAAAATCATCAAAAAATATGTTCCCTCTATGAAAAAGGGGATAGTCATTAACGTTGTGACAACTTCGAGTCGTTTTGGCCTTCCCTATTTTTCCACTTATAATGCCTCTAAAGCCGCACTTTGGAGTTTGAGCGAAGCTCTGGGAAAAGAATATTCTCAGCTCCGATTCATCACCTTTATTCCTCCTCATATGGCAACACAAACGGCATTAACACTGGGGCGGAAAGCTTTTGGTTTTTTCCGTTATCGAAAAAGCAAAAGCTACAAACCTGAGCAGGTGGCAGAAAAACTGATCCAATCCCTCCGCACTCAAAAGTCTTTGATTTGTCCTTTTTTTACTCGTCTAAAACTCGCCTTAAACCAGCTATTCCCCGACTGGATGTGGCATCCCTCGAAAACTCTTTACGAGAACTAGTGGTAAAATTCGACTGTTTGGAGATTTGTGATGGCCTGGCCGATCTGGTCATCGAAGCTGGAGACTTGACCTTCGTTAGGTTTAGTACCAGTTTTAATCCATCCATTTACCATGGATTGCGCATTACTCACCTCTTGAGAGGCAGTGCGCAATTCATCGACGGCCTGTTGAGATATCCCTTTGGTTTTGCTCAACTCCTGAATCGTTTCGTTGATTTGGCTTAGCTGTGTCGAGAGGTCGTGGAGATTCACCCCATCGGGATTTATGGTAAAGTTTTTTACCATTGCATTAACCTCGTCGATGCAATTGACTACGTTATTTACAAAATTTGAGTCAGAGGAGTCTCCGGGTGGTGGAGGCTGAGGATAGGCAGGGCCTGTTGGAGTGATACTGGGCATGAATGGATTCCAACTACTTATAATATTAATTTTAAAAGATGGATTTCTTTTTGTACACTTATTTTGTAGGTGATGCCTCTCTTGCTTTAGATCGCATAGTCACCGCAATGGATAGAGCACTTGCACAGGCTAACAACATCCAATACCAGGCAATACTCGAAACTATCCCCGTTTTTTGAAAACACCAAAGAGCTATCGCTGCCGTAGGGCTGCCTAAAAGTTGGGAACCCAGCGCATAACCGAGCGAAATGACTAGGTAACGGCAATTTGATGGAATAAGCTGTTGTACCCAAGCGTGAAAGGGTGCAAAAAAAGCGACGCCAAAAATCACAAATGCCATCCTGACTACGACAATTCCGCCTAATGAGGCTCCAATTAGCAATTTCAGTAGGGGGAGGGATAGTAAAAGGGCTGAGATAGAAGTGGCTAGCATCCACTTTTCGCGAGAGACTTTTGAAGCTATCCATCCAAAAAAAGGGAGCGCACAACAATCTAATATTAGCAAATAGGTATTTATCTCCATCACTTCAGTTTTTGTTAGCGAAGTTACCAATGGAATAAATCCGTTCATTAAGACGAGAGCAATGGAGTAAGTGGCGAAAGCAAAACCAGAATTTAAGACTATAATGAGAAACATTTTACGATGCGACCAAAGTGCTGTTCTTAGATTTCCAACTCTAGGTGATTGAATAGTAGAAGAGCTGCGTTGGATCAAACAGCCAAATAGAGCTGTAGCACAACCGCATAGATAGAGAAATCGCCACCCTCGATCTATAGAAGAATACTTACTTATAAGATAAACACCCAAAGAGGCTAGAAGATGGCCCCCCATAGCTGAGGCGCTATAAAAGCCACTGAGGAGGTCATGCCGCTTTGCTGGAGCATTTTCTAAGATAAAAATGCCACCTCCCATGGTTTCCCCTGCAGCCAAAAAATTTTGCAGTACTCGCCCTAAGCAAAATAAGAGGGGAGCTAAGAGGCCGGCGCTAAGATAGGTGGGAGTAAAGGCACTACAGCCTGAAACCAGGGCCATCCCCGCTAAGGTTAGAAATAAAGAGCGCTCTCTTCCATAGATATCTCCGATGTATCCAAACACCAAAGCTCCAAGAGGTCTTGCTAACATCCCCAATGGAATAATGGCATAGGTTAAAATGAGAGCGGTCATGGGTTCATGCTCTGGAAAAATTAATGGAGCCAAGAAGGGAGATAAAAAACCAAATAAAGCCGTGTCGTAGTGTTCAAATAAGTTGCCAAGACAGGCGTTCCATAATTGTTTACGAGAGGGTGGTGTCATTTTTCCCCTCTTATTTTTTTTAGAATCAACTGTATTTTTTGAGCCGTTGCAGCGGGATCTTCTTCATTCATTAAACCACCTGCCATGGCTACTCCATCACCTAAACGAAGCTCTCGATACACAGGTTCGACGCAAGATAAATTGAGACCCCCGATAGCAAGGATGCGGTGAGAAGTGATAGCTAACACTTTACGTAATCCCTCCAACCCCCATACTTGATCGTTTCGAGGACAAGTTTTTTTAGAGGGTGCGATTTTGACGCTTAAGTAATCAATCTCGCTTATCTTTTCTAATGCAATCACCTCTAGCATTGTCTTTACAGGGGCTCCAATA
Source organism: Chlamydiales bacterium (assembly GCA_044869735.1). Taxonomy (GTDB): domain Bacteria; phylum Chlamydiota; class Chlamydiia; order Chlamydiales; family JAAKFR01; genus JBIOXR01. The sequence continues at coordinate 3,364 of JBIOXR010000031.1, read as the reverse complement.
ATTGCTTTTTTCCCTAAGCGTTTGCGTGTTTCCGAATAAGAGTGGTTCTCTTCTAGAAAAACCCCTTCTGCATCGACGGCCTCAGCAACATCGAAGGAGTGAAGAGTATTGATAAACAAGGGCACATCTTTAAGGATATTCTTGAGACAAAGTGCAGTTCTTATCGTTGTAGATAGATCGTTTTTATGATCTCTATATTGAACACTCGAGACACCTCCTTCTACAGCAGCTGCGATTCTTGTGAAATAAAGAAGTTCGCTTTGGAAAGAGGGTCTATTGGCTACGAGGTAAAGTGAGAGATTAAAGGCCCGTCGGGATGAGCGGCTAATGGTTGACATATCGAACCTCCGTGGTTAAGAAAATGAAACCACCAGGGAGAAACGATAAAAAAGGGTATTATACGCATGCACTCTTCCTACGCTGGCTCTACCCAGATCAGGTATAAGGGACTCTCTCAGCTAAGATTGCTTTTATAGGCAACTTAGCACCCCTGGTGTTTAGAAGTAAGGCGAGAGAATACGTTCTCGCAACGTTTTTAGCAATAGCTAAAAAATTTATAGAATCTTAATATTTTTTATGTTATTTTAGAAACTATTATGTCAGATACGAGAAATTCAATAACCGGCGGCTCATCCTTAAGACGAGAACCCGTTGAAGATAATGGGCAGCTAAAAGGAAGAAAAATCACGTTAGGGAAGAAGCCTATCTTTATCGTGTTTATGGTTTTAGGGGTTGCTGGGTTTGGAGTGGCTGGCGTTGGCTTGGCAGCCTTTGGAGGGCCTCAAAATTGGTGGAGCCTAGGTGCTTTGACCAATCTGCCTCAAGTTTACTCGATTGTTATGATGTCAGTCGGGGGTGGGGGTGGAATATTGTTGCTCTCCTCTGGAATCATTGGCTTGGTGGTCCTCCATATCCGAAAACCTCACATTTCTCGTCCTGAAGGACGTCTTCTTTCTGCTCTTCAATTTGAGAGAGCCAATACAGCATTAGATGCATCGTATGACCATGAGGATGAATCTGGGATTCTCGATTTAGTTTATTGTGATAATGATTTAGGCTTCGGGTGTGTCGTGGATGGCACTGGACATAGTAATCCAAGGATGCAAAAGGGGCTTAGGGAACACTTTGATCCCTTTATTAAAGCCTATGCGGAAGGATTAAAAAGTTTAAACACCTATGAAGAACTAGTCGAATATTTTCAAGAACAGGTAGAAAAATTAGAAGGGCAATTTAAAAATCGAGAACTATCAGTGAACCGTGAAAAGGTTCTTCCGACATCGAAGATGGAGAGGCTATCTCCTGAAGATCTAAAAGATATTGGAACGGGGACATTTCTCGATGTTAGCTATAAACCAGCCATGACTTTTGTTCAGTTAGTGCGAAAGGAAGACCAGCTTTTTCTACTTACTGCTCAAGTAGGTGATACGATGGTGGTCGTTGAAATGCCAGACGGAGAATTGATCACAACTCAGAAATCGTGTTTTTATGGACTTGGAGACGATCTTCGTAGAGTACCCATCCAATCTTTTGATATCACAGGAGCAAGAAGGGTCATTGGTTTTTCAGACGGGATTGGCGAATTTCTCACTTTCGATGAATTGAAAGAAGTTATAATTTCAACAGAAAGCGATCAGCTATTTGATCAATTAAAAGAAAAGGTAATCTCCCAACGAGAGGTTGATCCTAGTACGTCAGCTGCTAACGGGGCAAATTTCAAATCTTACGATAAAGACAAGGTAAACGAAGTCGGCGAGCTAACTCGTTCCGATGATATGAGCCTTTTTGTGTTGGATATCTAACCTTTTTTAGTATGGCACTATCTAATATAAGTTCCTCTATCAGTAGATTTTTCTCTCCAATTAGGGAAGATTCAAAACTGAAGAGAGGCATAACAATAACACTGCTTGTTGTTTTTATTCTGGCAACGACCCTCATAGTACCAGGAGTAATGGGAATTGCCGGCTATTTTGCCCCCCAAACTTTCATGGCACACATTACCCAAGCAATTACTCTCAAAGGTTCCATTACTTTGACAGTAGTGGGCGGTCTAGCAGGAGGGGGTGTTTTGCTATTGTTCGTGATTTTAGCCATAAAGAACCTCCGACACCGCCATTGTCATTCAGAGGATTCTTCTATAGGGCCTACAATTTTCATAAGTATACCTAATGGGTTTAGAGTCAGTAATTCAATCACAGGCAGCGAGATTTCTTCCTCAGAAGAAGAGGTTCCCCTTGTCCTTCCAGTTGCGCAACCCACTTATTATTCATTCGATGTTTCAGACGACTCCTGCTTTTTTAAAGCAGTAAATATCTTTGCAAGTAGATATGACCCAGCGAGGAACTATGTACAATTCTATCCCAATAATAATGATGTAGAAGCTAATAGTGTTTTTGCTGAAACCATTTTTGAAGATCTTAATCCTCAGATAGCGACGTATAGAGACCCATCTAAACCACTCGATTTGTCGAAGAAACCCCAAGATCAATATATTTTCGTTCGTGAAATTGATGTGGCTGGCAGTAATGTTCGAACTGCCATCGATCGTTTATTCCAGCAGCATCATATTGGTGTAATCTTACGCTCGGCCATTGAACAACCAATAAAAGAACTGGAAAAATGCTTGGAATATAATACCAAATTAAGTGCAGATATTTCATCTGCTCAAACATCCATTATAGAAGCCTTTGTCGAACCCTATATAGGAATATTAAAGGAAAAAATGGAATTTTGGCAGATAGAGGCATCCCTAGAGAAAGCCTGTATTATATTAAAAGGATATGTAGATCCTAGCGATTCTTTTTTACCTATCATGCGAGATGGCTTTATTAATCGCTACCCCTGCCAAGCCACGTCTTCTACCCATCCGAATATCCCTATCATTAACAAAGAGTGGGAGATCGAAACACAAAACCAAGTGCTCGAATCACTCTACATGATAGCTACCATCTTAACCGGTAAGTCAAATTTGGAAGGTGCATTACTTCAGTCAGGTACACACTTGCCCAATCTGGAAACCCAAAAGCGGGTGGTTTTAGAGCTTTTGTCCACATAGGCACTCAATCTTATTTGCTTAATCATGAATTAGGATGATTTTTTTGATGTTTGCTGTTCACTATATAATGAACAATATGTAATAATGAACAGTATGGCAAAGCACTTTTTAATACCTTCTCATGAGTCCTTCTCGGAACACAATATCTATGCTGATAAGTCTGCTCTTATCCTAGAATGGGTATTACTTATTGGGATCAATAGGAGTAGTTTTTCGATAAGAGAAGTTTCGAGAGAAAGAGGGGTAAGTGTAGGGCTTGTACAAAGGGTTTTTGAACAATTAGCTTATCAGGGCTATCTAAAGATAACGGGT
>JBIOXR010000030.1:0-12451 GCA_044869735.1 Chlamydiales bacterium | reverse complement strand
TCCAATAATCTATTTACTAACTTAGACCACTCCTTTTTTTTCTTTGAGGGAGTGAGAAAAATGAGAGAAGGAAGGCGCATGAGAACATTTTCTGTTTTTTCCTTTTCTTCATTCCAGGGGGAAATCGTGAAGAGGAGAAGAGAGAGATACTGAAGAATAAAATTATTGGAACGTTTTAATTCCTCGAGTTGAGAGAGGAATGCTCTTTGATCGATGCCTAAAAATTGGAGGCGTTTCACTAATAATGGGTCATCGGCTTTCCATAAAGCACCCAAAGGGAAAAGGGAGGTAAGAAAATCGATTGCGATAGTGGAGATGAGAATTTTTGGATCGCTATTCCCCACTTCAATCAGATGCTTTAAAGCCTCACCAATGTTTGCTTTACACAGAATGATCTCTTCTCCCTTGTCCGTTTTGAACACCAGCTTATAGCAGGGTAATTCCAATTCATAATGGGAGCGTTTGACGCATACGTTTTTCCCTTTTTTAGTGCCTTGTGTGTCTAATAAAAAACTTACAAGCGTAAGTAGAGCTTCTAATGTAGGGGTATTGACCTGCTTTTCGAAAAAGAGATCTGATAATAGAGAAAGCGATCTGTTTTTACTCGCGGCGGGATTATCGAAACACTTCCATGTTTTGCCACGTTTGATTAACTCCTCTTTGGAAATAGAGGCTTCCTTATAATGAAAGATAAAAATCGAACAAAAATTATAAAAGAAAACGAAAGAGCGTTCAGGATCGTTTTTAGAGTGCTTTCCTATACAATATAAAAGCTGTTTTTCTAATACGACAAGATGCTTTTTGCCATAGATAAAGGACCAGAATTTTAAAGAAAGAGCAGGCACTAATCCTTTGCGCGAAGAGGTATTGCCCTTTGTTATATTGTAAGCCGCGCGAAAAATGGCAAGATGATCGATTCTGTCTACGTCTTCGGCTGTAAAATGACCTAACAAATTATCAAAAATGGCCTGACTTTTTCCCTGAGTGTGGCTCTCTGGAAAAAGTGTATTCTCTTCATCGTTTACCATTGAATTCAGATTCAAAAAGAGATCTTCCAAACGAAAGACCCTTTTAGAAGCTAAGCCAAAGGCGATGGTTAATTCTACAGGAGTGCCTCGAAAGGGGAGAATTAGAAATTGAGTGAATCCTAGATTGAGAGGCGCCCATGTGGGATCGATTATTTCTTTATTATTGGAATAGAGCCTTTTGCCAGCTGAAACTATTTCATTACTTTCGGGGGTATGGGTCGATTGAATATAGGCTCGAAGATCGATATCGGGCGGCTCTCTATTGAATTTTTCTAGAAGTTCCGGAGTAAAGAGATCTTCAATGCCCATCTTTTTATAAAGGCGTTGAACATAAGGCTCTTTTATTTTCTTATTAGCGCCACAAAAAAAGTAGATAAGAAAAGTTCCTATAAGCAAATAGTCGATGATACTAGCGTGCCCTTTAGTAAAAAGATTCTTGTTGTAGTGCTCTTTCAAAAAAGGAGAAACGGCAAAGCGCTCCGAAAAAAGGGCTCGCAGAAAATCTTTCTCTTCTTGACTAAGAAAAATGAGGTCGAAAACAGCATATCTTTCCGTGCAGTTGCCCTTACAATCGACGACTCCTTTTTCATATAAACATTTAAAATGGAGGCCTTCCAAGTCATTAACCCATAATTCTAGGAGGGGCAGGGAAGGAGGAGGAATAGAAGGAATCGGAGACAAGTGGGATAAGTCAACCACGGTGATCGGCTGTATTTTACTCGCAGAATTAGAAATAGGAGGAGCCATTGCATTATTTTTGAAAAGGCGAGAGAAAGTAACAAAACTTTAACGCGAGATCAAGAAACATCTTACGAAAATCTCGAAGAAAAAAAAATCTTGCATGCTTTCGCTTCTCCCGTTATCCCTTAGAGCAAGATGAAATCGGAACTCGCTTTTTTTCGCCAACTCAATAAAATTTGCATCGAAGTAGCACGTGGTAAAAGAGAAGCGGAAAAAAAACTCGATGCGTTTACCAACGAAAAAAAATACCCAAAGGTCATTACAGAACTAGCAGAGAGTTTTGGTTGGATGTTAGCCAAAATTCAAATCCGAGAAGCTGAATTGGAAGAGACCATTGCTCTTTTACAGCAAGCGCGCGCGGCTCTCAAAAAAGAAAATAAAGAGCTGAAGTCCAAAATTAATTTAATGGAAATCGAGATCGATCATGTAAAAAAACAACATGAGGTGGAAAAAATAACCGAAACGCCATTTTTTAAGAAAATCCAGAGCAGAAAAAAGAGGCGAAGATGAACCGAACCGAATACCCGAAAGATCTCTCGATCCCTCATTATTTAGAAGAAACCATTGTCTCTCAGCACCCAGATCAGATCGCGATCAAGTGTGGGAAAACAACTCTTACTTATAGGGAGTTAGAGGATCGTGCTAATCAATTTAGCCGCTACTTGCAAGAGAGGGGAGTTCACCAAGGCGATTGTGTCGGGATTGCGCTCCCTCGTTCGGATACCTTTGTCATTAGCGCTCTTGCTATTCTAAAAGTGGGAGCTGCTTATGTTCCTATCGACCCCTCTTATCCAGTCGACCGGAAAAAATTCATGATTGAAGATGCAGATATCAAGCTACTTATAACAAATCATGAATTAAAGCCGAGTTTTTCATTTTCATCTGTGCCACTAGTTATTCCAGTGGAAGTACAAGAGAAAGTAGCTTCCCACCCCACGCATCGGGTGGAGCGGAAAGGCTCTGGATCTGATCTCCTAGTCTTAAACTACACCTCGGGATCGACAGGAACACCTAAAGGAGTAGAAGTGCTCCATCGCAATGCTATGCGTCTTGTCGTCAATACCGATTGGATTGCCATTACACCACAAGACCGCGTCCTCCATATGGCGAACACCTCTTTTGATGCTACGACATTTGAAATTTGGGGAGCCTTGCTCAATGGAGCTACCTTATGTATCTATCCCTCGGTAACAATCGATTTGGCCGAGTTCCATCGCTTTCTTGCGAAAGAAAAAATCTCAATCGCTCTTTTTACTGCCAAATTTTTCTCTCTCATGGCCGATCAAGAGATCGGCGATTTACACCACCTCCGCGTGCTGATCTCCGGAGGCGATGCCATGAGTGCGTATCATGCCAAAAAAGCTCTCTTGCAACTTCCACAGATCGCTTGCATCAACGCTTATGGCCCTACCGAAAATGGAGTCATCACGACGACCTATCAGTTCGAGGCCGCTTCTTCCGAACTCTCCTCTGTGCCGATAGGCAAGGCTATCGCCAATACGTCGGTCTATATTCTAGATGATCGTTTACAACAGGTTCAAGAAGAAGAGATTGGGGAGATTTATGCAGGTGGGGATGGTTTAGCTCGCGGTTATAAAAATCGCCCCGAGTTGACCCAAGAGAAATTTATAGAGAATCCTTTTGCTAAAGGGCAACTCTATAAAACAGGCGATCTCGGCCGTTTTTTGCCCGATGGAAACATCGAGTTTCTCGGCAGGATAGACTCTCAAGTTAAAATCCGAGGCTACCGAATAGAACCAGGGGAAATTGAGAACACCCTCAGAGAGTATGAAAAAGTCAAAGACGCGGCAGTCACTGTCCTCGAGAATCCAGCGATGGAGAAAGTCTTAGTGGCCTACATAGTCCCTGCGGGAAAAACAATAACCGAAGAAATAAGAAAATATGCCCTCTCACGGCTCCCTGAATATATGGCGCCGACACATTTTCTCCTCATTGACCATATCCCTCTTACCCATAATGGAAAAATCGATTTGAAAGCCCTCCCGTCGCCTTTTGAAACTCATGACTTCAAAGGAGGAGAAGCGCGCACGCCAACCGAACAACTAGTCAAAGAGGTATGGGCACAAATACTAGGGTTTACGGAAATTGGCAGAGAAGATCACTTTTTTCGCATGGGAGGAGACTCTATCAAAGCGATGGAAGCTCTTATCCAGCTTAAGAAAAAGTTCCGCTTTTCCGTCGAACACTACCATCTTTTCAAGCACCCCGTCTTAAAAGACTTTGCCAAAGTCATCGCCGAAATGCATAAAGTAGGCGAAGAAATCCCCAAACGCCCCATCTTCTCTCCAGTAGTCTTATCGGAAAATCAAGAGTCTTTATGGGTGATCGATCGCTTGAATCCTACCAAAATCACCTACCAGATCTATTTCCCTTTTCTCATTGAAGGCCCCCTTGATGAAAACGCGCTACTCTCTGCTTTTAAAGCGATCATCCATAGGCATGAAGCTTTGCGCACTCGTTTTGAAGAGATTCAAGGTACTCCTCAGCAGGTCATTGAAAAAGAAATAGATCCTATTGTCGATACGAGGCAAGCAAGCTCGGAAAGAGAGGCCTTAGATTTATTAGAGCAAGAGAAGAAAAATAAGATCGATATCACCAAAAGTCCCCTTATCCGATTGCTGATGATACGACTTGGCAAAGAGAAGCACTATTTCCTGGTCACGGTCCACCATATCGTATTCGATGGGTGGTCCTCCGATATTTTCTTTAAAGAGTGGCGAGAGGGTTATCAGTCATTGGTAAATGGGAAGCCACCGTCTTTTCCTCCTCTTGCCATTCAATATGGCGATTTTGCCCTATGGCAAAGAAAGGCTTTTCAACTCGATAAGATTCAAGATCAGATCGACTATTGGAAGGAAAAACTGCAAGAGGCGCCCCAACTTCTTGAAATGGCGTACGATTTTCCCAGGCCTCAAACATTTACCGGGAGGGGAGATGTTTTTCATTTCAATTTCTCGCCGGGTCTCCATAAAAAAATAGAAGCGTTGGCGAAAACCCTCAATGCCACTTATTTTATCGTCACCCTCGCGGCTTTTTACGTCCTCCTCTCGAGGCTCACTGGAAAAACCGATGTGTTGGTGGGAACCCCCTACGCCAATAGGAAGAAAGAGGAACTCGAATACCTGATTGGGTATTTCATTCAGATGCTCGTCCTCCGCCAGCAGATAAAAAAAGAGCTTCCTTTTTCAGAGTTTGTAAAAGAAATCATGGAGATGGTGACGGAAGCCTACCATAACTCCGACGTGAGTTTTGAAAACTTAGTTCGAGTGCTCGACCCTCCTCGGAGTTTAAGTTTTAACCCCTTTTTTCAAATTGCTTTTTCGATTGAGAATGCCGCTACCCGTTCTCTCGAACTCGAAACCTTAAAATCATCTCCTTTAATCCTTAAAGAATTTACCTCCCACATGGACCTCTACGTTGCCCTCTCCGAATCGGAGGGAGGGTACGTCGAATACTGCACCGATTTATTTAAAAAAGAGACCGTCAAATCGCTCATCGTCCGCTATGAACACCTACTGGAAGAGATCGTTGCTAATCCCCATCGAGAGATCGGGCGGATTCCACTCCTCTCCGAGGAAGAGAAGAAAAAAATGGTCGTCGATTGGAACGAGAATCGGACCGATTTTTTACAATACCCCTCTCTTGCCCATGCTTTTGAAGCCATGGTAGCCAGTTATCCTGATAACATTGCCCTGAAATACAATGAGCAACGCATGACCTATCGCGAGCTCGATGAAAAAGCCAATCAAATGGCAGCTTTGCTTAAGAATTTAGGTGTAAAAAAACAAGATTTTATCGGTTTGTCGATGGACAAATCACCCGCGCTGATTATCACTACCTTAGCGATTGTCAAATTAGGCGCTATTTATGTTCCCATAGATATCAATTATCCAGAAGAAAGAAAGCAATTTATCATCGAGGATACCCATCTCAAGCTCCTGATTGTTCAAGAGAAGTATGCCGACAGGTTTCAAAAGGGAAGTTTCCAGCTTGTCTCTTATGAACAATTAGAGCGCCAGTTCTCTTCCTCGCAAGCTCCTTCTCTCTCTATTGATCCTGACGACCTCGCTTACATCATGTATACCTCGGGCTCCACGGGAAATCCCAAAGGTGTAGAGATTACCCACCGGGGGATCTTGCGCCTTTTCATTCATTCCCGCTCCCTAGAGTTTTTTCCCGAAGACAACTTCCTCTTTATGTCGAACATCTCGTTCGATGGAGCTACCTATGAAATCTGGGGGGCGCTGCTCAATGGCGCCAGCCTCTCCATTTATCCTTACTCGACGATTGAAATCGACGAGCTCCATCGGTTTTTATTGGAATCAGAAGTGACGGTGGCCCTTTTCTCAGCAAAATTTTTTACCCTCTTAGCCGATCAAAAGGTCGATGATCTTAAGGAAATGAGAGTGATGATGTCGATAGGCGATATCATGAGTATCCACCATACCAAAAAAATGATGGGGCAACTGCCCCAATGCCAGATTTACAATGGGTATGGGCCAACGGAAAATACCGCCTGCACCACCCTTTATCGCGTTGAAAACCTCAAAGAGATTGAAAATGGCATCCCAATCGGAAAGGCGATCTCTAATACTTCGGTTTATATACTAGATGAGTATCTCGAACCCGTCCCCATCGGCGTCGCTGGGCTTCTCTTCACAGGAGGGGATGGGCTGGCTAGGGGGTACCTCCATCGCCCCGATCTCACGAGTGAAAAATTTATCCCCTCGCCTTTCGGGAAGGGAAAACTCTATAACACAGGCGATGTCGTCCGCTACCTTCCCGATGGAAATATCTTCTATATTGGAAGGATGGATAATCAAGTAAAAATCCGAGGATTCCGCATAGAATTAGGCGAAGTCGAAGAGGCGTTCCGCAAGATCGATGTAGTCACCGACAGTGCAGCCGTCGTATGGGAAGAGATCCCTGGCGACAAAAAGCTCGTCTCTTATGTCGAATGTACCCAACCGACGACGTCGGCAGAATTGAGGAAAGCCGTAGCTCTGCACCTTCCCGAATTCATGATGCCCAGCCTCATTTTCGTGCTCGATAAACTGCCCATCAATCCCAGTGGAAAAATCGATAGGAAAAAGCTCCCTCCTCCTAGCAAAATGCTCCAGGAACCAAAAGAGGGTTATCTTCCACCTGAATCGTCTACAGAACAACTGGTGGCCGATATCTGGTCTTCTTTACTTGGGATAGAAAAAATCGGCAGGGAAGACCATTTTTTTCATTTAGGAGGACACTCGATCAATTCGGCCCAGCTCGCTTCTGTCTTAAGTAAAACGCTGAATACTCCCATTCCTGCCAACTTAGTCTTCGAGTACGCCATCCTTTCGCAATACGCCAAAAAGATCGATGAATTGTTAAGTGAAGAAGGGGAGAAGGTAAAACATCCTCTTCTCTATCGCGATCTCTTCTGGATATGGAGGAATAAAGAGACAAAGCTCGCCTCTGACATCGGCAAAGGGAAGTTAGCAGAGGTTCAAATAGAGCAATTTACACATCCAAAGGAGATTTTTCTGACAGGGGTGACAGGTTTTGTAGGCGCCTTCCTCCTGCAAGCGCTCCTCCACGGCACAGAGGCGCGCATCCATTGCCATGTTCGAGCCTCTTCCAAACAAGAGGCTCAGCGTCGCATCCAGGAGGTGATGGAAAAGTATGAAATATATGAGCCCGAGTTTGAAAGCCGGATCGAGGCCGTCGCCGGCGATCTCGAGAAAAAATTATTGGGAATCGAACCCAAGATGTTTCATTCTCTTGCCGAAACCATCGATAGCATTTTCCATTCAGGAGCCTATGTCAACCATGTCCTTCCCTATGCCAAACTCAGAGCAGCAAATGTACTTGGCACAGAAGAGACGATTCGGTTAGCTCTTACCCACAAAAAGAAGCCTCTCCACTATCTCTCTACCGTCGCCGTTTTCGATCCTGCCAAAGAGATCAAGGAAGATGATGATATCCGCTCGGCGCGCAACCTTTTCAACGGGTATGCCCAAAGCAAATGGGTAGGGGAGAGGATGATCGAAGTGGCAAAAGAGAGAGGACTACTTGCTTCTATTTACCGCCTTTCGAGAGTCAGCGGCTCCTCTAAAACGGGGAGTGGACCGACGAGTGATTTTCTATGGCGTACTCTCCAAGCCTCTCTCTTGTTAAAATTGGCGCCCCATATCGTTTACGAAGAGGCGATTACTCCAGTCGATTTTGTAGCAGAAGCTCTCGTCTATATCTCGAAAAAACCCGAGTGGATCGGAAAACATTTCCATCTGCTGAATACTAAGGAGGCGAGTTACCTCGAGATTTTTAAGCTCCTTCAACGCTTGGGTTATCCACTTGAAATGACCTCTTATGAACAATGGAGGCAAACTCTCATCGATAAAGCCATCGCAGAAAAAGAGGAGAGACTATCAGCACTCGTGCCACTATTTACCGAATTCAACCTTTCCGAAATGGGGGAGCATCCCCATTTTAGAACCGATCATCTCGAAAAAGCTCTACGCCATTCGGGCATCTCTTGCCCTTCGGTCGATGAACAGCTTTTTAAGACTTATCTCGCTTATTATAAAAAAATAGGCTTTATCTAGATGAAAAATGCTCTTATTTTGGGGACTTCTTCTCTTCTTCAATCCATGAGTCTGGATGAACAAGAAACGCATGTATGGCTTTTTCCCTTTAAAGAGATAAAAAATCTCGCCGAACATCTTCCTCCTCTCTCCATGGAAGAACAAGCGTTGGCTTTGCAATATAAACGAAAGGTAGATCAAGAACATTTTATCCTTCGCCATCAACTTCTTCGAGAGCTCTTGCGGAAATACAGCTCCTCTTTTTCTCTCGCTTTTTCCCGCCTTCATAAGCCGTATCTTAGAGAAGGAGGACTCTTTTTTAATGCCTCATCTTCAGAAGAACACATGGCTTTTATTTTTTCTCGCACCTCACCCGTTGGCATTGACATTGAGACAATCCGTCCGTTGCCCTACCTCGATGAGATGGTAGAGTCTTACTTTTCGGAAGAGGAGAGAACGTTTCTCTCTCATGGCAACCCCTTGCGGAGATTTTTTAATATCTGGACGCGAAAAGAAGCCGTACTAAAAGCGCTCGGGGTCGGAATGGTAGACGACTTAAAAAAGTATAATTGTTATACAAAAGAGAACCCCTCGCATTGGGTAAAAGTGGGCCTTCCCTGTGTGAAAAGGCCCCTGTGGTTATGTAAACCTATAGAAGAACCGTGTTTTAGCTGTAGCATAGCATCGATATGGGAGAAATCATCGCCGTCCACTCTTTTAGGGGTGGAACGGGAAAATCCAACCTAACGGCTAACTTCGCCTACCTTGCCGTCGAACAGGGGAAAAGAGTGGCCATCGTCGATTGCGACATCCTCTCTCCTGGCATTCATATTCTCTACCAGCTCGATCCTCGAAAAATTGAACACACTCTCAACGATTACCTAGAAAAAAAATGTCCTCTAGAAGAGGCCATTTCCGAGATCATTCCCGAAAAGTTATACCTGATCCCTTCGAGCCTTCAAGCCGGAGAAATTGCGCGGATTTTGCGGGAAGGCTACGATGCCGAAAGGCTGGTGATGGGACTGGAAGAAATCATGGAAACCTATGCCCTCGACTATCTTTTTATCGACACACATCCAGGGCTTAATGAAGAGACGCTCCTTGCCATGTCGATTGCCGATCGCCTCCTCATCGTCCTGCGCCCCGACCAGCAAGATTACCAAGGGACTGCGATTACTGTGGAAGTGGCAAAAAAACTTGAGATCCCACAGATGTTTCTCCTCATCAACAAAAACCCTTCCTCTTTTGATGAAGGAGAATTAAAAAAGAGAATCGAAAAGTCTTATGGGATTCCCGTGAAGGGAATTCTCCCATTTTCAGAAGACCTCCTTATCTTAGGTAGTGGAGATCTCTTTGTGAAAAAATATCCCGATCATCCTCTGACCAATTCCTTTCGCGCAATTTTTAAAGAGATTGTAAAGTAGCTTGCGCTTTTTTTGTCCTTAAGCTATAGACTATGTGAAAGTTTAGGTGTCTATGTCAGCAATAACATTCTTCGATATTTTAGATAAACCAATGGGTCTTCTTCTTAATTTCAGTTCCCTCTCTACCATTGCCAAAATGAGACTACTAAATAGACAGATAAAGGACTCCATCGACAATGGAAATTGTAACTATTATTTTAAAGAAAAAATCAAAGTAAACTTATCTGGCAAACTCCAGTTTTTTGCCATGGCGGCAGCCCCTTCTCTTGAAATATTTCAACGCTATTTCCGCGATATAAAAAATCAGGAAGAAAATTTACAAATTTCATTAACTGCTTCCGATGTTGCCACTCAACTTCTCAGTAAGAAATGTGCCGACCTTTTTTCTACCATTTTTTCTTTTTCAGAATTCACAAGTGCACTTTTCCTTTTAAAAAAGGAGACGTGGATGAGATTATTGCCGGTTGCCTCTGAATTAGATGCTCGTACCAAAGATAGAATAAGAGCTGTGCTCCCTGAACCCCATAACAACGACCCCATTAAAATTATTGCAGAACGTTTGAGCCGCATTGCTTTAGACGCTCCATTTTCACTGTTACCTAAAAACTGGACAGAGGCCAACAAAATAAATACAGAAGAGCTGACGCAATTATTTAATGCCAACATCAGCTTATGTGAAAAAGCATTTAAATTTACCTACCAGACGAGCTTAGCCTCCTCTAACATCGTTGATGAAACAGAATTTAACGATGCCATGATCCCTTTCTTACTTAAGGAACCCGAACCAACACATGTAAATCCTATGTCTATTGAAGAAGATACCTCTCTGGGTGGATTCATCTTTGAGGAGAGCGCCCTTAATCCACAAGCTTATCATTGGAAGGGATAGGATATTTCTTACCCAATCCATTTAACTTTTCATGGGAGGCTGCAATCGGATCAATCCCCAGTTGATGTGAAAGGTATAGTAAGGTTTTAAAAACATCGGCAATTTCATCGGCCACTGCTTTTTTTGTAGCTGCATCGAGCTGATAACTCTCTTCTTCTGTTAACCACCGAAAAGGTTCGACGAGCTCTCCCATTTCGGTGGCAAGATCCATGACGAGGTTTTTAGGAGAGTGGTATCGCTCCCACTTTCTTTCTCGCACAAACTGCAACCATTTTTCCAACAATGAGGACAGCGACTGGCCCTGTTGGAGCATCTCTCTTCCTAGGGAATCAATGACACCCTGTAGTGGTACAAAAAGAGGGGAGGGGAGGCTATGCCAATCAAACCACTCCCATCCTTCGCATTTATGAGGTTCTAAAAGAGCTACTTCTCCTTCATAGCTATCGACGATCATATAAAAAGTGATATAGTGCTTCTCCTCAATCATATTGGAAATCATGGGTCCGAGGCGTAAGTTCACAGCTTTGAGCCCCGTTTCTTCTGCAAGTTCCCTTCGGGCACACTCTTCTAGCGATTCGCCCCATTCGAGATGCCCTCCGCAGCAAGCCCAGGTTTCTCCCCCATGGTTTCCCTTCCTTTTCCCAAGAAGGGTCTTGCCCTCTCTATTTACAATGACGCCTACTCCAATCCGAGTAGGGTGAATTTTATTCTCGCTCATAGCGATCATTAAAATAACAAATACTATGTATTAATGCTATTGAATTTTTTCTTTTTATTTCAATTATTTTTTATTCATAGATTATTAATTATCAAACACTTATAATTTATTCTCTTTTTAATTTATTGAGGCACCTATGGCTACTGGTATTAATAAACATCGTTCCCATACTTTAACTACTCCTGTCACAACAGAGCTAAAAACAATTAAAACTATTCAAAAAATAAAAGAGATTAGAACTACTATCACAACTAGTACAACTGTAACTACGCGTCGATTCCCATGGAAAATTACAAAGAAATCGAAAAAAACTATTTCTCCAGAGTTGAAACAAAAGCTACTCGAAGAGATCACTCCTCGTCTAGACCAATTCATTAAAGCTCATAAAACCTTAGAAAAGACTTCAGCATCAGTAGTTTTGGATGAATTTCTTAATTCCAAAAAATCAAAGACAGAGGCGATCCGGCCCGAGCTACTAGCTCATATTTTGACCCAAAAGGGAAATATTGAATTAAAAAAGAAACTCGTAGAAATTAAAAACTACGATCTCGGTTCTAAGAAAAACTTAGCTGATCATTTAAGGACATTTGAACCTTATGCTAATGGAGATAATAAACCTCTTTTGATTAATAATACACTGCATACAGCCCCCAACCTCAGTTCCTATAAAAAAGAAAGTGAGAAAAGACTTCGTATAGTGACGTGGTTGATCCAATCTTTAGATGATGCTTGCCAAGAATTTTCTCCTCTTTCGGCTGAAGAACAAGCAATCATCTTTTGCAATAAACCAAAAGATGACGTCTCTGACGAAATCAAAGAAAAATTAAAAGAATTAATTGAAACTTACCCAACAGACAAACAATCTAGCCTCGATCTTTTCTTAGAAGAGTTAAAAAACTTCGAATTGCCTGAATTTTCTCTGTGGGCAGAAACAGAATTAGAGAAATGTCTAGAAAATAAAGATGTCTCTCTTACAACTATTATTAGAGCGTTTCTTGATCATCGATGGAGAGAGGATTGCCAAAAATCGATTCCGTGTTTTCCCATCTTAAATCTGATCAACATCG
>JBIOXR010000029.1:0-9204 GCA_044869735.1 Chlamydiales bacterium | reverse complement strand
GACCCCATATTTCTAATATTGGGTCGGTTACGATCGATCAATCGCGGGGCTTTCACGCAGGTCAAAATTTATCATTTCAAGCTTAATCGACTATAAAATTGCCTTGCGGCAAAGCATTTTCCTCTGCTAGCATCACTTTGCACTTTTTGCGAAAGTGGCGGAATGGCATACGCGCTACCTTGAGGTGGTAGTGAAGGAAACTTCGTGGGGGTTCAAGTCCCCCCTTTCGCATCGATTATTGTAGGGCTTGATGAAAAACAGACATCTCCTGCTTCTTCTCCTCCTTCTCTCCCTCGTTTCGTGGAGGGATCTCAATGAGAGAATTCCCCAAATCAACCGCAATTCCTCCTCTTATGAAATGCGCAAAAAAACCCGCATCGATCATTTTGACTTTTCGGGAGAATTCCAGAATCTGGATCGGATTGACATTGATGGCAGACGCCTAAAGGATGTAAAAATCGATCTCACCGGAGTCTATCCCCTTCTCGAATCGATTACTTTTGAAAGCAGCTTTGGCGAATTAGAAGGGCGGCTCACAGGACATTTCCTTACCTTGAAGGAAATCAATTTTCTTTGCGGTTCTACAGCCGTTAAGCTCGACTGCTCAGGGGGATTTGACCAACCCTGCACGGTACATCTTCTCTCGAAGGGCGACATTTACTTAAAACTACCCCAAAATGTAAGTGTGGTCGCCTATACCAAAACAGTCACCGGAAGGGTAAAAACACCTCTCAAAAAAAAGGGATGGGGGATACTCAATAAAACATTCGTCAATTCTCTTTATGACGAATCGCTTCCTCCCCATCTCACACTCCATATCGAAACCAATGCAGGCACCATTATCCTCGAATAAGAGTCGTAAAGAAAAAAGTTGAAATTTTTTTTACACTTTCTTTACCTTTACATTTCTTTAACATCAATGAGAGGTAAATATGTTGGAAGTTCTTCGAGCCACAGATGTTTTGGGCCCTGTCTTAAAAATAGAGAAGAAAAAAGATCGGGATCACTATGATCACAAAGTAAATGAGACCTCTTCTCGGACCGATGAGGTGTTTCGCGATAAATTATCACCATTTAGCACCCATTTTAAATATTCTAATCCATTACCGGCTCCTCCTGAAGATTTAGATATAGTTGCTGAGTATGAGGATATGATTGAGGAACACATCCAGCGCAGGACCTTTTTCTTTTTTCAACAATTGGTTGTGTGCTACCAAACTAAGCTTCACTTTGAATTGAACGGAGCACAAGACCAAGGAAAATCTCCCGATCGAATCAAAATTGGAAAGACTCAGATTACACGAAATGCTGCCCACAGCAGCACTCTTCCTTGCTTGATTGCTTATGACAACGAGGCTTGGGAGGAATTCCAAAGAGGAGAAACTCCTCAGCCCGAAGGATTTATATTTTTGAAAGGAACCGATTATTACCGCACTGCCAATGCTACGATGAATATGCCGCGCTTTATCAATGAAGCTGATATAAAAATGGATGCGGGATTAAGAAAGAGAAGTTTAGAGCTTATTAACCGAGCTTCTCAGGGAGAGATCTCTCCTCAAGAGGCTCTTGCCAGGTTTATTCAAATTGCCTTGGAGGAAATTGAAGATGCAAAAAAGAGACCTCAAAAAGGTAAGAATCGAGTACAGATCTTGGAGGTCCTTGATTTTTATGAAGCTAATTTCAGATCGATAGAAGAAGAACTTACGCAAGATACCGCGAGTGTTTTAGAAAAACTCCTCAACATTAAACTCGAAGGTATATACAACAGTCCAGCCGAAAAGGTGGTATTGAAAATACGCTTTAAAGCCATCCGCGATACACAGGTTGCTCAGAGGAAATTGATTCAGAAAGTCGAAAAATTGAAATGTGAGTTATTGAAAAAGTATGAATCTAAACCAGATCATTTTGATGCCGCATTGAGAACGTTATTGATTAATCAAGCCCGTACACCTGATAACCGCACCCGAATGGAAAAATTATTTAATTTTTCCTCTTTTGATTTTCAAACAAGATTAAAAGCTGGTAACAAAACTAAATTTAATAATCTAACAACAGAACTCTCGGCTTCACAAGAGCTCAAAAAAATTAGTGCTACGGCAAAAGAGATTTTCGATGATATGCGCACCCTAAGGACGGAAGAAGAATACCAGCGCGCTGCCATCATTAAAGAGCTGAGAGGAATGAAAGGATGGATCCAAAAAGATTTGGGGAAAAAAGTAAAGGCGCTATTTCCTCATGCTTTTGCAAGCCAGTCGACCATCTCGCGCATTGAAAGCCGCAAGAGACTCGTGACCCCTGAAGTTGCTCTTGAATTTAGCCAAGTCTTTCGCGTCGATCCGGGTCTTTTTATGCCTCATTTCTTTTACGATTAATAAGTAAAGGCTTGAGAAAACAGAAGAGCGATTTTGTCTGAAAAAGAAGGGGGAAGAGAGAGGGAAGCAAGGGTAGAAAAAGAGGGAGCTTCCGCAAGAGTCGAGAGGAGCTTCTCTTCGCTCTCAGAAAATAAGAGAGCACCAGGAGGGGCCTCCTTCTTGCAAAAAAGCTCTCCTCCAAGGCGATAGCTCTCGACGCAGCAAGTGCACTGGCGGTCGAGTTGCAAATAGCCTTCGTGCTTGAGGAGCTTGAGGAAAAAAGTGGTAAGGAGAAGAGAAGAGGGGAAAGAAGGGAGCTTTTCAAGGGTTAAATCAAAGAAGAGATAGAGAAGAGGGGCTGGCTTATGGAGAGATTGGGAGCGAAGAAGTGCTTCATTTATTTTGTAAGCCGATTTTAAGCTTTCATAGGAGTCGTGGAGGCGTAGGTTTTGGCTCAAGACGGTTCCTTCGCGGAAAAAGCCTAATTCACCCTCGGTTAAAGCGAAGACGAACTCCCCTTTAGTAAACACCGACCAAAGGGCCTCGGTGAGATAGCCGTGGTTTCGGGAGGCCTTACAATAAAGTTTTACCATTCCAGATTCTTTAGTCATTAATGTCAGAATCCGGTCGTGTTCTTTTATTTGAAGTGATTTTAAAACAATGCCTTCTATTTTATGCAGAGCCATGGTGGTAGTGTACAATTTTACCTTTTTGTAAAATAGGAGATCTTGTTAGCATCTTCACTCTCCTCACGCACCGATAGCTCAATCGGATAGAGTACCTGGCTTCGAACCAGGTGGTTAGAGGTTCGAGTCCTCTTCGGTGCGCATCTCAGGACGCTTCTCCACAAAAGAAGCGTCCTTTATTTAATGAGACTTACTCTCACATGTCGTCCAATTGCAACTGCTGCATTGACCAAAGATTTTAAATTTGATGGTTGTCCTGGATCAAGGAGTCGGTTAAGGGAAGAGCGACTCGTTCCCATTCTTTTGGCGAGCTCATCTTTCGTGAGATTTTGCTTTTGCATCTCATCTTCCAGCTGCATGACAAATACATATTTGGCAGCTACCTCTTCAGAGGCTTCGAGGATTCCCTCTTCCCGCAAAAACTCATCAAAATCAGAGCCTAAATGTTTATTTTTTTTACTCACTCTCTTCTTCCTCATACTTTTTTGCTCTCCTTTGTGCTAATTGCAAATCTTGGGATGGAGTTTTTTGAGTCTTTTTTATAAAGCCATGCAATAGCACCATCTTCTTTTTCTTCACTAGAAAAATCACTCTCGCAATCCCATCTGGAATAGTGCTCCTCACTTCCCATAAGTGATCACCCAAGCTCCTTACTAATGGCATCCCTAAAGGCCATCGAAATTGCACTTTTTTGATATCCGTCCCGATGATAAAGCGTTCTTCCTCATCCAAAGATTTCAGCCATTTCCTAACAGGTTCATTCCCATTGGATTCTTTATAAAAGGCAACCATTAGGGCAGGCTTGGTTTTTTGCATTTCATTATGTCTTTTAATCATATTGTACCATTTTTGGTACGATTCTTTCAAGGAGTAAAATGGAGAATTTTTTGTGGCTAAGAAAATTATTTTTTTACGTTGATTACAACTCTCATGAGACGGGTGCATAGCCGGACATTTTTTCCTTCGGAAGAGCCTTTTTTATTTCCCCTCAGCTGACTCCTAAACAAACTAAGAGTTTTGGTTGTTTCTTAAATTTCTAAGTGTTAAAGTGATGGAAATAATAAGCAGGATCTTTATGAAAAGAGTATGTCTTTTGTTACTATTATTTTCTCCTCTCTTAACTCAAGTCGAGGCAAGACCTCTTAAGCAGCAACGAGAGACGATGCAAGTGGATATCCCTGAGCAGCAATGGAAATGTGCTTATCGCGATTCTACAAATGGTCAGTCGATTGTTGAATATATACCTAAAAACCAAACTTTACAAAAGCATTCAGAACTTATCACTATTCAATTTATATCACACTCAAGTGGTCAATATAAGCCCTCTTCTGCGATCGAATTTGTAAATTCGCTGTATGCTCAATCCCGCAGTAAATATCCAGCCTTGCAATGGAATACAATAAAGCAATCTGATTATGATGTGCTCTATGAATGGTCATTACCGTTTGGTTACAAAAATTTTCCGCCCCAATCCGAAATAGTGCGAATCGTTTGGACAACTAGTGGGATTCACAGAATTGCTTATGAAAAGAAAAGTAGCCAGCTTGACCATGCAACAAGAGAACTATGGTTGCAACGGATCGGGAATGCAAAATTAATTCAATGAGCTGGCTTGAAGGCCCATTTTTTATTGGTTTTTTTCACCGTAAAAATTTATCTTTAAGAGAGGTAATAGCTCTACGGTAATTGCATGAATAATGATAAAGCAAAAAGAAAAGCCGTTTTCACTGAAGAAGAATACCCCATTCAAATTGTAGGCAGACATGTCGATATTTCTGAACCGATCAAAGCCTACGCTTTGGAAAAATTGAGAAAAATCGACAAGTTCGGCTCGCGCATTATCGAGGCCTACATCATCCTGGATATCCAAAAGCTCGTCCATACGATTGAGTATATCGTCGACGTCAATAATACCAAGATTAAGGTGAGTGCAAGCACTAATAACATGTATGCCTCGATCGATAAAGCCAGCGATAGGCTGGAGAGGCGTTTGGGCGACTATTTGCGCTGGCTGCACGAGCATCATGCAAGAGGTGCTGCAGAAGTCGATATGGTGGTCAATGTAGTCGATGGCCCTATCCCTATTATCGATGATATCAATGATCAGATCGAAGAAGAAAACCTGAAGAAAGTCGATGATTTTTTCCGCCCCCACAAAGTGGTCAAGCAAGAGAAAAAACCTCTCAAAACATTGAATCAAAAAGAAGCCGTCATGAAGATGGACATCACTGGAGAGAACTTTATCATCTATCGCAGCGAAGAGGACCGCAAGCTGAAAGTGATTTATCGACGAGATGATGGTAATTATGGAATCATCGAACCCGAAACCCATTTCACTAAATAAACATCTCTTCGATCCCATAAGAAAGCTATGGGTGAAAAAAACAAAGGAAGAAGAGATCCGGCAAGATCTTTTAAAAAAAATGGTGGAAGAGTGGGGGTTTCCCCTCTCTCTTTTGGGAGTGGAAAAAGAACTCGCCTCTTTGCCTCATCTGCAGATTCTCCCTTCTGCTGAAATCCCGAAAAGAAGGGTGGATATCATTGCATTTGCCAGGCATCTCCATCCGCAATACCCTCTCTACCCTCTGTTGATCATTGAATGCAAAGCAATCAAGTTGAGCCGTCGCTTCCTTGATCAGGTCGTTGGCTATAATCACCGCATTGGGGCACCCTTTCTTGCGGCCGCGAATGGAGAACAGTTTCTTTTGGGTTCTTTTGAGGAAGAAAAGGGGCGATTCCATTTTGAAGAAAGGTATGCAACGTATCAGGAATTACTAGCAAACACATCCACTCCTACTTCGCTTCCCGTTTCCAAAACAACACTTCTTTCAACGGCATTGGAGAGTTCCCGGATATTGCCAGGCCAATCATAAGAGAGGAGGCAAGTTTTTGCCTTTTCGGAGAATTTTTTCAATTTTTTATGGTTTTCGGCTGCATGGAGCTTCAAAAAATATTCGGCAAGAGGGAGGATATCCTCTCTTCGCTCCCTTAATGGAGGGAGATGCAATGGCACGACATTGAGGCGATAGAAGAGGTCTTCGCGGAACTGTTTTTGAGCAATCATCTCTTTGATCGAGCGATTCGTGGTGGCAATCAATCTTACGTCGACTTTTACTGTTCTACTTCCTCCTACCCGTTCAAACTCCTGCTCTTGGATGGCGCGGAGCAATTTAGGCTGCAGGGTAAGGGGGGTTTCGGTAATCTCATCGAGTAAGAGAGTGCCGAGATGGGCGAGCTCAAAACGCCCCAATCTTTTATTATTTGCTCCCGTAAAAGCTCCTTTTTCGTGGCCAAAAAATTCCGATTCGACCAAAGCCTCGGGAATAGCGGCACAATTGACTCTTATGTAAGGGCGATGTCCTCGATGGGAGTGGGAATGAATCAAACGAGCCATGACCTCTTTTCCCGTCCCTGACTCTCCTTCAATCCAAACGCTCGCGTTGCTTTTCGCAATTTTAAGCGCCGATTGCACCATCTTCTGCATGATGGGGCTTTCAGCAATTAAGGGTGCTGCCGTTTGTTCACTTTTAAAAAAAGCATTTTCTTCTAGGAGAGAGAGGTGATCGGTTGCTTTTTGGATAATTGTATCTAGAGCGTCCAAAGTAAATGGCTTAAGAAGGTAATGAAAAGCTCCTTTACGCATCGCTTCCACAGCATTTTCGATAGTGCCAAAAGCGGTGATCACGACGAAAAGCGCCGAGGGACTATGTTCTCTGCTCCTTTGTAAGATCTCCAAACCCGATCCATCTTTCAGTTTCATATCTGAGATGATGAGATCAAAGGAGCGCTCCTTTAGATGGAGAAAAGCTTCTCGAACACTCTCTGCGGAGGTTATATCGAACCTTTTTCTTTCCAATGCTTGGACGAGAAAAGAGCGCATGAGAGGCTCATCGTCGACAACTAATATCTTCTCAATGCTCATAAGAGTATCCTTTCGTAGGTAGTTTGATGGTAAAGGTCGTTCCGCTTCCGATCTTTGAGGCCACTTTTAAAGTTCCTCCATGTGCTTCTATCGTTTTTAAGACTTCTGTAAGTCCAATGCCGTTTCCTTCTTTCTTTGTAGTAAAAAATGGTGTGAAGAGTTTGTCGAGATCTTTTTTTTCTATTCCCTTTCCCTGATCAATCACTTTGAGATAGATGTATTTGCCCTTTCCAGATAGAGAAAGTACTATTTTTCCAGCTTCAGGACTTGCCTCTAGTGCATTTAAAAGAAGGTTGACAAGGGCTGCTTGGATGAGTGGCCCATCTAGGTAGAGGAGAAGAGAGAGAGGGACGATTTCTAGAGAAATTTTACATTTATTCCTATGATCAGCTTCTAGCAAAGTAACGGCTTGTTTAGCTACAACGACGAGATCATGAGGAGCAAGGTGGAGATGTAGAGGACGGGTGTAATCCAAGATATTAGTTACGAGGCTATTGAGATTTTTTGTTCCCTCCATAATAGCTCCGACCATCTCTCTCAAGGGAGGAGCATCCTCAAGATCTTTGAAAAGAAGCGAAGCAAACCCTTCAATTCCCCCTAAGGGATTTCTAATCTCATGAGCTAGTGTCGCGGCCATTTCCCCTAGCTCTTTTAGCCGTTGGTTGCGCTCGAGAATTTTTTTCCATCTCTTCTCTTCGGTCAATTCTCTTAAAAGCAGCAGGAGTCCTTCATTGCCAGGAAGAGAAGAGCGAGTAACTTCGATTTCTCTCTCTTCGTCAAAAGAGAGTAGAAGAATGTCTTGTCCTCGTTTTGGAGAAGCCAAAGCTTTTTTAAGTGAAAATCCAAAAAAATCATCGTCAAACACTGTAGAGTAGGGAAGCCCCAAAACCTCTTTTTCCGATAAAGCTAATAAGCGCGCTGCCGTTTTGTTAATAATTTTGAGGATCCCGTCTTGCGAAATGAAGATTAAACCCTGGGAAATATGCATGAGGAGATTGGACATCATGAGATTTTTCTCATGAAGCTCATCTTTAAGATGTTCGCACTCTTTTTTTAGGGAATAATAGGCTTCTTGAAGTCGGACGCTCTCTTTAGAAAAAAGAGCAAATGCTTTTTGGAGTGAAGGGGAGGTCATGAGTGCGGAAATGCATGTTTTAATTCTGTCTTTCTCAAGGCTTGATTTTGAGAATCGAGATGCAAGATCTCTTCTACGACGGCGCGTATCTGTTCGATCTCCTCATGGATTTCTTGAGATAGAGAAGAAAGAGTCTCTTTAAAAGAAGAGAGTTTTTCGTCGATCTCGTCGATACAAGAGAGGAGAATTTTTTTTTGTTCCAGAACAGACATATATTCGCAAAGCATCAACGAACGTTCTGTTTGTGTAAGTTCCAAAATCACCTCAAAAAAGGCTCTTTTTTTTCCCAATAAATCGGCAATTTTTTTTTCACTCATCCAATCGACGGCGCTGAAACCCACTCCATTAGGTGTGGGAGGAAGCACCGCTCCTTTTTTTGTTTTTTAATAATAGTTTCTAAAATATCCTTTTTGCCGTGAAACGGACTATCGCCATCAAGCTTAACGTGAATTCTGGGGAGGATCAAACTTTTCTTGCTCTTCAGGAGACTTTTAGCCTTGCTTGTAACCGGGTGGCAGAGATAGCTAAAGAAAAGAAAGAAACCAACCGGATTCGCCTGCACCATTTGTGTTATTACCTTCTTCGCGAGGAGTTCCCTGCCTTGGGAGCTCAAATGTGTTGCAATGCGATTGGCAAAACCTCGCAGGCTTTGAAAGCTCTTAAAAGACCAAAAGATATTCTTTTTCGAAAAGGAGTCTCTATCCACTTTGATAAAAGAACTTATTCGTTGAAAAGGGGAATCCTTTCTCTTTTTACTTTGACTGGAAGAGTTAAGCTTCAGTTGGAAATCAGCTCTTACCATGCGAATTATCTGACCCAAGGCAAAGTAAAAGAAGCCGAGCTTGTCCATAAGGGAAAGAGGTGGTTTTTCCACCTTGTCCTTGATCTTCCCGAAGTCAGTGCAAGCACGAATGGCAAGGTGCTCGCAGTAGATTTCGGGGAAAATAACCTGGCCGCTACCTCTATGGGAAGGATTTTTGGAGGTGGCCAATTGAAATGGCAAAGAGATAAATTTTTGGGGCACAGAAGCCGCCTTCAAGGCAACGGTTCTCAATCGGCAAAGCAACGATTGAGGGAGATCTCCGGCCGGGAAAAGCGCCACGTCAGACA
>JBIOXR010000028.1:0-9938 GCA_044869735.1 Chlamydiales bacterium | reverse complement strand
AAATTATTGTATGTTTCTTCGGGAATTGCTTTTCCCATCGCTTGCACAAGCTGTTGATAGGCTGCAAAAAGCTTCTCGTCCGTACCTTCATTTTCTACTTCTATCGGCTCGGGTAGAACATTAACCGAGCTAGAAGGTAGTTGCCTCAGGCTTGTATGGCGGGCGTTGCGTACACAAATGGCTACGAAAACAAAGAAGCCTGCAGAAGCGAAGAATCCAACAGAGCCAGCAGCCGTAAAGGCAATGCCGCCGGCTAGGCCAAGTGAAGTCAAAGCATTGGGAAGAACACCCGTGGTGGCTAGAAGAGCGAAAACTCCAACGACTGAAGAGGCGGTGGATAGAGTCACTCCTCCCAAGGAAAGAGTGCCCGCACTCAAAAGAGTAGGTTTTATTCCGATGGTGTCGACGAGATATGGGATGGGCTTAGGCATTTTCTTCTTCTTGGTTAAATTTTATCAACAATGCTTTATGGTTATCAGTCACTTTAATCTCTATATCGGGATAGGCAGCCTGTAGATGTAGCATTAAACGTTGGGTGAACTCCACTGCCGTGTATTTTTTCATTGTGAACATGTGTTGTGATCCTTCGTAACCAATACGAAGAGTGGTGCCGATTTCGAGAACATTTGGAGAAAGGAAGAATTTTTCATCATCCTCCCAGAATTTAATGTAACAGAACTCCTTGAAAGGGCTTTCATAAGGTCTAAAATTTTTTAGATCGTCCACAATTTGCTGATAAGCCGAAAAAAGGTTCTCGTCTATTCCCTCGTTTTCCATGTCCCTAGGCTCTTGCAGTTTAGCAACGCGATGCCCGATTTTCTTTAAAGCACTGCGAACGCAAATAGCGATGAGAATAAAACAGCCACTAGAGCCAAGAACACCAACAGAACCAACGGCAGTAAAAGCAATGCCGCCGGCTAAGCCGAGAGATTGTAATGAAGTTAGAGCACCGGGAAGCACATTCCCCATGGAAAGAAGTGTAAGAACCCCAACCCCTAAAGATGCTGTGGAAAAGGCGATGATTCCCAAAGAGACACTCCCTGTGGTTATCATCGGGGGTTTTGGCCCAAAACGGTTGACTAATTGTGCTATTGGTTTTGGCATTATTAATCTTTTTCTTCTTCTTTGTTTAATTTTAATATCAATGCGTTATGTTGATGGGTCAGTGTGATCTCTATATCGGGATAAGCCATATTTAGATGGAGAATTAGACCCTGGATGAAAGCACCTAACTTGAGATTTTGAATGATTAGTCGGTGTTGTGATCCTACTCCGATATGAAGATCGGGGCCGGCTTCGACATAATTTGGAGCGAGAAAGATTCTTCCATAATCATAGAATTTAATGAAACAAAAGTCTTTGAGTCGTGGTTGATAACACCTTGCATCTTTCAACTCGTTTACAATTTGCTGGTAAGCGAAAAAAATGTTCTCGTCTATTTCATCCTCGTTTTCTATGCTCATAGGTTCTTGCAGTACAGCAACATGAAGGCGGATTTTCCTTAAAGCGCTATGAGTGCAAACAGCGACGAGAATTAAAAAGCCACTAGAGGCAGCAACACCAGTAGAACCTACAGCGGTAAAGGCAATGCCGCCGGCTAAGCCGAGAGATTGTAATGAAGTTAGAGCACCGGGAAGCACATTCCCCATGGAAAGAAGAGTGAGAACCCCAACCCCTAAAGATGCTGTGGAAAAGGCGATGATTCCCAAAGAGACACTCCCTGTGGTTATCATCAAGGGTTTTGGCCCAAAACGGTTGACTAATTGTGTTATTGGGTTTGGCATGCTTTATAGTTTTTTAAGTTGAGTATTATGGAGCCATTATCCCTTATTGTAGCTTCGACACCTGGGAATTTCTTTTTAATATGGATGATAAAACCATGTAAGAGTTGAGATTCTTTCAGATCTATTTTTTTAGCTGCATTCTCGTTGCCAAAAATAATATTTTTATCGTTTTCATCCACATTATAATGTAAATTAATATAGATTTCTTGATTGTCCCACACCGACATATAAGCAAATGTACTTTCGCTTTTAAAACCCTCGCACTCTTTTTTAATGATCGCGATCTCTAATAAAGCGTCAAAAAAAGAAAGATCATCTTCTGAAATGAAATTCTCTATCTCTATTTTTACAAATCCATCCGATCCCACTACTTCTCCAAATTGAGCACGCAATGCTTCTAGAGGAGTTTCTTTCGATGGGGTAAGCGCCTCTTCATCATGTGTAAAGGAAGCCGAAGGGCGGTTCTTCAGAGTGGCTCTTACCTGATGCGCCATGAAAATAAAGAAGGCAGATGAACCAAGAAGGCCCACGGGTCCAGTAGTTGTAAATAGGATGCCTCCGACTAAATGGAGATTGCCGAGAGAGGCAAATGCTCCTGGAAGAGCTACTCCTTGAGAAGATAGTAGAGTCAAGACTCCGATAAATAAAAGAGCAGAAGAGATTCCTGCACCTCCAAGTGTTATCCCTCCCGACGCGACAAGTGTCGGTTTGTATCCTATGGAATCTATGAGCTGTTGAACAGGTTTAACCATATTTTTATTTTTTATAAGCTTGCAAAGTACATACTAAAATCGTATTCCTCACTCTCCCTGCTAGTATCAGTGTCATCACTTATCTCGATATTTCGATATATGGAGAGGATTCTTGTTGTAACAACTTCTCGTAAAAAAGCCCGAGTCCAACCGGGCATGAAGATCTTTTCATCTCCCGATAAATGAATAATCAGACCCCGTTTGCCATTTTTGCTTCCTTCAACGACCGTTTTTTCATTGATTTTCATTGTTACTTTTTTGCCTGCGCGGAGGAAAAAATTAAAATGGGGAAGTGAGAAAATAAATTTGTTTGGATCTCTACAATTAACTATGTTCTGCAGCATCGTCTTGAAATCTTTACCAAATACTAGATGATCGAGTACCTGCTGCTGAACTACAGTGGTGGAGTCTATATCGGAAGGCTCTGAAGATGGAGTTTCATCTGTTTTTTCCGGAAGACGTGGCTGCAGTCTACTCATTTTCTTTTCAAAATGGGAAATTTTAATCATTCCTGAGGCAAGAACGCCGCCTGAAGTTCCTAGAGCAACTATGGATCCCAGTTCAAAGGCAATTCCGCCCGTGGTGGTGATTGACCCAAGAGAAGAGAGAGCTCCGGGAAGAACCATCCCTTGTGAAGAAAGGATGGCTAGTGTTCCAATAGTCATGAAAACAGTTGATAAGCCAACGCCTCCTATGGCAGTGCTGATTACAACCAATCGGGCATTTCTCGTTCCTAAAAAAGCAATTGTACTATCTATGGGCTTGGGCATAAAACTTTAACAATTTAAATTTAATAGTTTCCTAATTTTACTTTAAAACTATCTTAATGTCAAGAATCCTTACTTCTATTCCCTTCGCAATACTCAAGGTTGAAAAGTATTCGTGCTCTTTGATATAATTGCGGGGTTAAATCATTTTTTGGATCTAAGAGAGGAAATAGCTCAATGCCTAGTGTAAAAGTGAGAATTGGAGAATCGATAGACAAAGCGCTGCGCGTTTTGAAAAAGAAACTTGACAAAGAAGGGGTCATGCGGGCAGCTAAAGCGCATCGTTTTTATGATAAGCCTTCTGTCAAAGCCCGGGCAAAATCCAAAGCTGCAGCGAAATACCGCAATCGCTGAGATTTAAATATTTTAATACATGTTACCCCATGAAAAAAGTCATGGATTATTATGAGATACTAGAGGTTCCCAAGGGAGCTACCGTAGAGGATGTCAAGAAAGCCTATAGAAAAAAGGCTCTACAATACCATCCCGACAAAAATCCGGGAGATCCTGAGGCTGAAAAGAAATTCAAAGAAGTCTCTGAGGCTTATGAAGTTCTCTCTGATCCCAAGAAAAGAGAGATCTATGATAACTATGGTGCAGAGGCCCTACGCGGAGCTGCAGGCATGGGTGCAGCAGGCCGAGCAGGCGGGTTTGCCTCGATGGATGAGGCAATGCGCACTTTCATGGACGCGTTTGGCGGAGGCATGGGCGGTGGAGAGTCTATATTTGAAACGCTTTTTGGTGGTTTTGGAGGGCGTGCAGGAGCTGGACGGACGCAAGCCCGTGAGGGGGCAAGCAAAAAGGCCAATATTGGCATCTCTTTTGAAGAGGCGGCCTCTGGCGTCGAGAAAGAACTCTTAGTAACTCGTGCCGTGACTTGCTCCAAATGCGACGGTAAAGGCACCACTTCTCCATCAGGTATCAAAGAGTGCCATCGTTGCGAGGGGTCTGGGCAGCTCGTTCAGAATAGAGGCTTTTTTAGCATGGCAACGACGTGCCCCAATTGCGGAGGAACAGGCAAAATCATCACCGACCCTTGCAAAGAGTGCCGTGGCCGCGGAGTAACAAAAGAAAAACAGAAAGTGAAAGTGCATATTCCTGCGGGCATCGACTCGGGAATGAGACTTAAGATGAATGGTTATGGAGATGCTGGCGAAGGGGGAGGGCCTCCTGGAGACCTCTACGTTTATGTTACAGTAGATAAACATCCCCTGTTTGAAAGAGAAGGCGACGACATCCGCTTAGAGGTGCCAATTGGGTTTGCCGAAGCGGGTTTGGGTTGTAAAAAGGAGATTCCTACTCTTTTTGGTCATGCAAGATTAACGATCCCAGAGGGGACGCAAACGGAGAAAGTGTTTCGCATCCGTGGAGAGGGATTTCCCAATGTCCACGGAAGAGGAAAAGGGGATATGTTGGTCAGAGTTTTAGTCGAAACGCCGACCTCTCTCTCCAAAAGGCAGATAGAACTCTTACAGGAGTTTCAAACAACCGAAGCGCCCACCCACTACCCTCAAAAAAAAAACTTCTTGGAAAAAGTTAAATCTCTCTTTCCTTCCTGGGATAAGTAAGAGGATACGGGGTGGAATAGAGAAATGGATAGTCCTCATGTTCAAACCTTCAGACTAACTGAAACAGCAGAACTCCTAGGAATACTCAAAACTTCTTATCTCTCGCGTTTTACCGATGAAAAAACTGCGAAGCTAGCTAAGCAAAATAAAGGTGGAACGTTTCAACTCTCGTCAGCCGGTCACGAACTCGTTGGCATCGTATGTGCCTCTCGACTGATAGCTGGTAAAGATTGGGGGTGTCCCTATTACCGCGATCAACCCTTTGCTTTGGGAATCGGTTGCGATCTGGTAGAGATTTTCGGAGCTTTCCTCTCTCGTGCTGTTAAAAACCACTCGGGAGGGAGGATGATGCCCAATCATTTTTCCCACCGAGAGCTACGTCTCATCTGCCAATCGAGTGTCGTCGGTTCCCAGTTTTTACATGCGGTGGGAAGGGCATTTGCCATTAAAAGCGAAGGGAAAGACGAGGTCGTTTACGTTTCGGCTGGAGAGGGAGCTACCTCCCAGGGCGATTTTCACGAAGCTCTCAATTTTGCCTCGCTCCACCTTCTGCCTGTGATTTTTGTCATCCAAGATAACGGTTTTGCCATCTCAGTGCCCATAGCAGAGCAAACAGCTGGTGGATCGATTGCGCATATTGCCAAAGGCTACCAGGGCCTGAGTGTGCACGAAGTCGACGGCACCGATTATGAATCTTTGGCTAGAGCCATGGAACAAGCGGTACAAAAAGGGCGATCAGGACAAGGCCCCTCTCTTCTTCTCGCCTCTGTGCCGCGTTTAGCGCCCCATAGCTCGAGCGACGATCCAGGGAAATATAAGAGTCCTTCCCTTGTCGAGGAAGAGAAAAGAAAAGACCCCCTCCGCCGCTTTGAGAAATACTTACTCGATAAAGGCTTTGTCACCGAAAGTACTCTCCTTTCTCTACGTGAAGAGGCTCAAGGAGAAGTCGAAAGGGCTGCCGAAGAGGCGGAAAAAATTCCTTTTCCCGAGCCGGGAAGTGGGATGCAAAGGGTGTTTGCTCCTTTTGATCCTCCACGTATGTTGAGCCTTAAAGAAGAGGAAGGGCCGGCAGAAAAAATCGTCATGATGGATGCCATTGCCCATGCGCTCGCGGAAGAGATGGAGCTCGATCCCCACGTCGTCGTCTTTGGACAAGATGTAGCGCACGGAAAAGGAGGCGTCTTTGGGATCACTAGAGGATTGACGTCAAAATTTGGTGGACGCCGTTGTTTTAACACACCTCTTGCCGAATCGACGATAATTGGAATAGCTATTGGCATGGCTGCTGACGGACTCTGTCGCCCTGTGGCAGAAATCCAGTTTGCCGATTACCTTTGGACCGGAATCAACCAGCTCTTCAATGAAGCTGCCAGCATCTATTACCGCTCAAATGGAGAATTTCCTCTCCCTCTCGTCATCCGGATGCCTTATGGTGGATATATCCAGGGGGGTCCCTACCATTCTCAAAGCATCGAAGGATTTTTAGCTCACTGTCCAGGTTTAAAGGTAGTGATTCCCAGCAATGCTTTTGATGCAAAAGGACTACTCAAAACGGCCATACGCGATCCTAACCCGGTTCTTTTCTTGGAACACAAAGCCCTTTATCGACAGCAGAAGTTTTGCGCCAGACCCGAACCTTCAAAGGAGGTCTTAATCCCCTTTGGAGAGGCAAATATCGTACGCACAGGGAGCGATCTCACACTCGTTTGCTATGGGATGATGGTTATGATGGCAGCGGAACTAGCCGACAAATTAGCCGACGAGGGAATTTCGATCGAAATCATCGATCTAAGAACTCTAGTTCCTCTTGACATAGCGACTGTGGTGCGTTCGGTCGAAAAGACGGGCAAGCTCCTCATCGCTCATGAAGCTCCTAAGAGCGGTGGATTTGGCGCCGAAATTGCCGCTCGTATTGCCGAAAGTGCTTTTGAAAAGCTCGATGCTCCTATTGCACGCATCGGCGGTTGCGAAAGCGCCATCCCCTATTGCAAACAACTCGAGAACGAGGTGCTTCCCCAACCCGCCGATCTCGAGCGCGCCATCCGCAAACTCCTCAGTTATTAATAATCATCCGCCTTCCGATAAGCCCTTAATGGGAAAAAAATTGTACACACAAAATCCGTACATATACTACAATGGAAACGAGGTGATGGACATGGCAAAAAATAAGGAAAATCGTATTGAAATACGTTCTTCCAATGAAGAGAAAAGAAATTTTGAAGAAGCTGCTGCTTTGGCACATATGGATCTTAGCGAATTCATAAGATTCGCAGCTCATCTCTACGCAAAAACTGTGTATGAAGAACATCAAAATATTCTCCTTTCTAAAGAGGAAGGCTTGCACTTTCTAGAAGCTCTAGCAAATCCACCTCTCCCCAATAAGAGACTGAAAGAAGCCATGGAAAGACATTCGAAAAATGTTAAAAAATGACCCTCTTAAATCCCACTATTTCGATAACAAAAGTTACCCCATCTCAATACAGTAAGTTTTCCTGCGGAGAACAAGCCTTAGACGAGTATCTAAGGCGATTCGCTAAGAACCATGAGAAGTCCAATATCGGACGTACTTTTGTCTTATTAAATGACGGATCTTCTCCAGCGGTTATAGGTTACTACACTCTAAGCACTGCTCAGCTTCATATTGAAGATCTGCCAGAATTGCATCAAAAAAAACTACCCAAGTATCCAGTCCCGGCATCTAGATTATGTAGGCTAGCAGTAGATCGATCTTGCCAAGGGCAGCGCTTAGGAGAACATCTGTTAACAGATGCCATAAAACGGGTTCTTCAAGCGGATGCTTCAATCGCTATTCATTCTCTAGTCGTAGATGCTAAACACGAGAAGGCAAAAAACTTCTATTTAAAATATGGATTTATTCCGTTAAATAAAAAAGACCTAACTCTATTTCTACCCATCGTCACTCTCAGACAATCTATACAAGACTGAGATCACGTAAAATTCTTTAATTTATCACAACCAAAAGAAAGGGGCGTAGTGCCGCTTTTTGCAGTCGAGATAGTAGTAAGCCAAAATACCTGCTGTAAAGAATAGGCTGAGAATGGAAATGAGAAGGGGTAAGGGAAAGCTTTCGACGTGCCATACGGGAGCAAAGGGAATCTTCCATTCGATCCCTTCGAGGAGTAGTTCTGTGTAGAGGGCGTTGAGCGTGTGGAGAAATGGGAAGATGAAAGAGAGGAAGAGGAGATAGAGGGAAATAGTGATCAGAAAAGGGTAGAAAAAGTTATAGAGAAAACTCAAGAGCGGAAAGCGATGGAAGTGGTAGAGCGAGAGAGGAAGGACGATGCAATGAACACCAATGGAAAGAGCCAGAGCTTTGCGCAAAAAGGATGTAAAAGCATATTGATACTGTTTTCTACGAGGTAGCGAGAGAAGAGGGACGATCTTTTTTTTAGGAAAAAACTGCTCGAAGAGGTTCGAAAGGGAAGGGGTAAAGAGCAAAATGGCAAAAGTAGCGGCGTAGCTAAATTGAAATCCAAGAGAATGGAGAACAGAGAGATCGAAAAGAGCAATCGCTAAAGCTGCTCCAATGCTATTTAATCCTCGGGCTCTTCCTTCCACAATTTGGCCGATGAGATAAGTGGAGATCATGAGCCACGATCGTTCTACCGCTGGATTATCACCAATAAAAAGAAAATAGGCTCCTAATAAGAGCAGTAAAACGACCGAAGCTTTTTTTGGCGACAAAACTAAACGTAGAAAGAGGTGGCAAAAGAACGCTACCAATCCAAAATGGAATCCAGAAATGCAGAGAAGGTGGGAAAGCCCCACATTGTTAAATGACCAAAAGAGAAGCGGATCGGAGAATTCACCGGTGAGCAAGCCAGCTAAAAGGAGAGGAGCTCTTTTCTGTGGCATCTTTTTTTCGAGATAAGTTTTAATAGCACTCTTCGCTTGAAAACGGAGCTCAGCGAGGGAAAAATTTTTTTCACCACGGTGCCATGTATGCGGCTTGGGTTTAAAAATAGCCTTTTTTTTCTCTCGTACCATTAACTTCCCATCCACAAAATAATCGTAATTCCCAATGAGTCTCTCTTTACTTAGGGGTATTTTAAAAAAACACGATTGAGGCGACTCCTCCTGAAATGTTACTTTTGCTTCATACATGTAACACGGCGTTGTAAAAGTTTTTGCTTGAGTGATTTTGGTTATATGCACGCGAAAGTTTCCTTCTATTGAGGTGGATGCCTGAGGAGGAGAGCGAAACAGAAGGGGAGAGAAAAAAAGAAGGCAACCAAACAACGTTTCTTTCGGTTTTTTTATAAATAGGAGAGAAAAGTAGAAAAGCCCAATAAAGAGCATGGCGTTATTCCCTTGCCAAAACGCGGCTCCGAAAAAAAGAAAAAGGGCGTAGAAAAGAGCAGGATGCCTAGAAAAAAAGAGGTAAAAACTTTCAATTAATACAAGTAGAGCTCTTTGAAAAAGGAAATTGCTCGAAAAATGAGATTGATTTAACATCAAAAAAATATTTTCCCTAACTTTCGCAAAAAATACCTAGAAAATTTTTGCGTAAGATAATTAGAAATGGAATCATTTTCTCCCCTTCCTTCTCGGGATGAGGTCCATTTTCATAAAGTGATTGCCCTTCATGAGCAACCTATTTTAACGTGGGCCGATATCTCTAAACAAGCTCCCCTTTTAACAAGGGGATGGTATGAACTCTCACGCCTTCCTGCTGAAGATAGAGTGGAATTTACTGGAGAGTTTTGGCTTTCGAAAATTCCGTGTGAGAATCCCAATCGTGAGAAGATCGAGCCAAGAATTGTGGCATTTTTTAAGCAGGTGGAGGATGTTGGAATTTTTGCCACGCAACAGACAGCGCGTGATCCATTTGAAGTCCATATGGTCTATAGCCTGAAAAAAGAAAAAGGGTACTTCCACGGCCTTCCGCCTGCTTCAAAGGAGAGCATTGCGAATTTAGAGAGGCAGTTTGCCCATGTCCGTTTCCCTCATGACTATCTCTGTTTTTTAGAGATTCACGATGGATTTAATAAATATACCGATATGGGGCTCATTTCGACCAAAGATATGGTGAAGAGATATTTAAAA
>JBIOXR010000027.1:0-4148 GCA_044869735.1 Chlamydiales bacterium | reverse complement strand
GTTTCTAAAATTTATCACTATCATTTGTGGCTCGAAGAGGCGTTAGATCCCTTTCATCGCCTCTATCGCCATAAACCGAAAAAAAGGATTTCTCTACCTCTTTTAACCAAAGCCGCCTCGTGTTTTTTGGGCAGCCACGACTTTACCACTTTTACCAACCTCGGAGGTCACCAACGCGATGCGTTGCGCGCTCTTTACCGCCTCGATATTGTTCCCCAAGAAGGAGGAGTGCGCATCGAGTTCGAAGGAGATGGATTTGGATATAAAATGGTCCGAAACATCGTTGGTACACTTCTCGCTGTAGCAGGCGGAAAAATGGAACTTCAAAAGATCCCTCTCCTTTTTGAAGCGAAAGATCGGCGCGCCGCTCCAGCTGGGGCACCTCCTCAGGGTCTCTTTCTTGTTAAAATCAATTATGAGTGAAAGAGGGGATGTGGACGAAAGGTTTTTTTAGCTCATCTCTGATCTTTCGCAATTGCTCCTCATCCAAAACGGTCGAAACCAAAACAGCTTCTACGCTAGCTCCTAAAAGAGCCTTTAAACCTCGTGGAGAATCTTCAAATCCCACCACACGATCGCCAGGACGAGCAAAACGTGTCAAAGCGGTAAGATACGAGTCGGGGTGAGGTTTTGGTTCCTTATAATCTTCACGAGTGATCCAATGGGGAATGGTTTTTAAAAGAGGTAACCTCTCTTTGATTGATTCGATTTGCTCCAAAGGAGAATTAGTGACCACGCACGACTTTATGTTTTCAGTGGAAAGTTTTTTTAAGAGCCTCTCCACCCCTGGCATGAGCGAGAGTGCTTCCGATTCGAGCAAATCAAGGTAACATTCTTTTTTTTCATCGTAGAGAGTTTCCCAAGTTGCCTCTTTTTCCAAATGGGGGAATTGATCAAAAATAGCCTCTTTGACAGCCGTAGCACAAAAAAGGGCATAGCTGGCATAAGTCGCCATACTCCAGTCAAGGCGTACCCCTCTTTTCGAACACACTTGTTTATAGGCTTTGAAATGAAGGTGCTCGGTATTAACAAGCAGCCCATCGAAATCAAATAAAAAAAAGGTATAATGTTCATAATCCATAGATGAAACAGTTTACCATATTTATTTTTTTTGTTCTCCTCTTCACGCTCGGTTGTAGTAAAAACCCGCCAAAAAGAGGGTATAAAGCAGAAGCCATTTACCGCTTTGAGAGCGAAAAAACTCTTCTAGCCCCACCTCAACTCATGGCAAGAGCCCCCTACTCTTGGGAAAATGCAGGTTCCCATCCAAAGATCACCAAAGAATTTTTCCGCTGTAAGGGGAGTTCCGAGAGCCAACCCTACCAAAGAGAGGGATCGCAAGAAACCCTTTTAGACTGCAAAGGGAGCCATGGCCTACCTTTAAAAGAAGGAGAAGAATTTGTTTATCCCATCCTGTTAGAGCTCCTCAACATGCTGCAAAAAGAGTCGGGAAAGCGCGTCATCATCACGACAGGGCATCGCTGCCCCACCCATAATCGCTATGCAGACCCCGCTCCTGAAAACACCTCTTCCAAGCACATGATTGGAGCCGAAGTCGATTTCTATATCGAAGGCTTTGACCCCCTAATAGCCATTCAACTTATTCAAAACTACTACAAAAAAAGTGAGGATGCCTCATATCGAGAATTCCTTCGCTATGATAAACCAGGCTGCCGCGTCTCTACCCCTCCCTGGTATAACAAGGAAATTTTTATCAAACTTTATCTTCCCAACGAAGGGCGCGACAAAGATAATCTCCATCCCTATCCCTACATCGGCATCCAAGTGCGCACCGACCGCGACACTAACCAAACAGTCTCCTACAACTCCCAACAAGCGCAAAATTACTTGCGCTAACGCCTCTCCCCCCCTATAATCTCCTCCCACACATGCCGATGTGGCGAAATGGCAGACGCGGTAGACTCAAAATCTACTCCTAGCAATAGGGTGCTGGTTCGAGTCCGGTCATCGGCAAAAAAACGGCTTCCCTTCAGGGAAGCTTTTTTTTTGCTTATGAAGGAAGCCAACGATTTGGCTTCCGGACGGTGAGCGATCGCCCCGGAGTTGACACTGTATCATTTTTGTGATACAATCAATTTTTAAAGCAGTGGTACAATCGAATGGAAGAGCTCGTCATATATGAGGGAAACGAATATACGCTTGAATGGTATCACGATAGTAAAGGGAAAAGTCAGGCTTTAAATTATTTTAATGCTTTATCAAATATTCAAAAGCGTAAAGCACTCCACCTTTTTGTTGTTATGGGTGACTTTGGAAAAATCCATGATATCACCAAGTTTAGGAACGAAGAAGATTCGATCTATGCATTTAAGCCACAACCAGACCGATTTCTCTGCTTCTTCTTCAAAGGGAGAAAAATCATCGTTACAAATGCGTTTAGAAAAACTCAGGACAAACTACCAAAGCAGGAAAAAGAAAAGGCGTTGAATTATAAGGAAGATTACGAGGTAAGGGTAAAGAGAGGAACTTACTATGACTAAAAAAACAAAATCTAAAACGACTGTTCAAAAATTTTTGAACAACCCAAAGCAGAAAAAAATCTTCGAGGAAGAGCATAGAGAGTTTTTATTATCTGAACTCGTTCTTGCTTTAATGGAAGAGGATCATGTTTCAGTACGTCAGTTGGCAAAAGCTGCTGGAGTCTCCCCTACCATCATTCAAGCATTACGTTCTGGAAAAAAAGAGAATCTAACTCTTTCCACAATTGCAAGCATTGCTCAAGCTTTAGGGTACACTGCTTTTCTTACTTTAAAGAAAAAGGGTGAGAAGCAAAAAGTACTTCCGTTAAGAACTACGCAAAAGCACAACGCTATCAGTTATTAACAAGTTATATTCAAGAGAATTTATTTTGTATTTTTCCCCAATCGAACTCTTTAAAAGTTCGAAGGAGGAAGCCAACGTTTGCTTTCCAGTCATTTCGCTGACCCTTTCTAATTTAAGAAGCACGACACAAAAGAAAAAAAGGATTAACATTTATCAGAATGACAGCACTCACTAACTTCATTATCAGCTGTTTAAGAACATGTTATTGGATTGAGGCCGTGGCACTTACCCTGCTACCAATTGGGGCAGACATGGATGCTTCGGTATACAAAGTCGAAGCCCGTGATCAAAAAACCTATTTCGTAAAGTTAAAACGGGGCCATTCGAACGATGTCCACAGTGCGATTCTAGAGTTTTTGCAGGCGTCGAGAATTCAACAACTCATTTTACCTCTCAAAACAGCAGAAGGAAAACAAACCCAGCAGATGGGCGATTTTACTCTCATTGTCTATCCTTTTGTCCAAGGACAAGATGGGTTTACTCGTTCTCTCGCAGACGAGCAGTGGATTGCTTTCGGCCGAGCATTAAGACAAGTGCATGAAGTCGATGTGCCCGCATCTTTACAGACTCGAATCCGTCGAGAAGACTTTTCACCCAAGTGGCGGGATGCGGTACGATCTCTCTATACTCTCGAGGAAGCACCTGTCGGAGATGAGGTGGCTTTGAATCTATGGAAATTTCTCCAAAAAAATAGGTCCATCATTCAACGCCTGGTAGACCGTTCTGAGCAGCTCAGTCAAACAGCTCGCACCCTATCTCCCCAATTCGTTCTCTGTCATTCCGATATTCATGGAGGGAATATATTGGTGGAGGACAAAGACGCTTTTTACATCGTTGATTGGGATGATCCCATCTTGGCCCCGAAAGAGCGCGATCTCATGTTTATTGGCGGAGGAGTCGGGAACGTATGGAACAAACCCCATGAGGAAAAGCTATTTTATCAAGGCTATGGCCAAACCGACATCGATTGGACTCTTCTTACCTACTACCGATATGAGCGAATTGTAGAAGATATAGCCCTTTATAGTCAGGAACTGCTTCAGCCTACCAGAAGCAATGACAGACTCGATATGTATAAACAATTTTTGTCCATGTTTATCCCCCACGGAGTGGTAGATATTGCTTTTGAAACCGACAAGCATTTTTCTTGATTGTAGACCATTTTCTTTTATAAAATCTTCTTTGAGAGAGAATTGAAAATGCTCTTTTTAAAGATTTTGATATTAGGTGGCACGTATTTTCTAGGTCCAAATCTTGTTGAAGAGCTTCATCAACGTGGCCATCAGGTCACTCTGTTTAATCGA
>JBIOXR010000026.1:0-12546 GCA_044869735.1 Chlamydiales bacterium | reverse complement strand
AAACACTCTTGAATGGGGGAGGTTTCCTCCTGAAAAAAAATGCGTAGTTCGATTAAAGTTTGATAATAACCTAATTGATGAACATTATAACCCTCATTCAGGCGCTCTAGAATTCTTTCCATAGGCTCCTCGGGAAACTCTTTTGAAAGAAGGAGGAGACGAGCACATTCGCCAAAGCAGACCCCTTTTTTTAACAACGAATTGAGGCGCTCTAAAGCCTCTTCAAATTCTATATCATTTGCATCGGCATAAGAGGCGATTGCTGTTCTAAAATTTTCTTTCGACTCTTCGGGGAGGAATTCATCCAAAGAATCCATGTTGAAATGGCAAGAGGTTTTTTCACGAGTGAAATAGGAAGGCATTTTTTCCACTCTATGGGTCAAACCCCATCGGAAAGCCTTTAATTTACCGGTGCAAAGGCAAATCCATTCCTTAAAAATCGAAAACGCCACCAATTTGATTTTTTCCAGGCGGCTATCATGAGTATTTGAGAAAGGTCTTTGAGTGGCGCCCAGCTCTTGAGAAATAGATCGTGCAGAGCTCATGTGGTGGCAACCTCAGAAGGTTGGGTTTTGATGCGGTTAATGGCGATGCAAGAAATAATAATCGCCGACAATCCAAGAGCCGCTAACCCACTTCCGCCGCAACCGGTGATCACTAAAATTTTTCCCACAAAGGCAGTAAAAGCAAGTTTATAAATAGCCCCATATACCCAAAAAGAACTTCCCAAGACAAAGAAAGGGGAGCTCAAAGCCAACGAAGCGACTAAAACTGCCAGAGTGATAAGAGCAATATATTTAACCATCTGAAGTTTGCTTCTTCTTTTCTCGGGAATGTTTATATTCGTTCCCTCTTCTTCTCTTTCATTTTCTCCTTTTCGTCGGAGATGATTAATAATAGATGCCATTATAAATTAATTTTATTAGTTTGCGTGGCTTAGGTTTCTATGCAATCGTTTCAAAATTCTCCTATTGAAACGTGGAGCGTCATCGGCGTTTGGAGGAGGTGGAGAAATTTCTTCGATTACTTCTACGGCGCAAATGAAGGTTGTAAGTCCACATATGAGTACAGTAAGGGCTCCAGTAGTGAGAAAAGTAATGCCGCTAGTTGAAACTCCTACAATAATAGCAATTTTTCCAAGAAGTAATGCTATATTACTATGTCCAATGCCTAAAAATAACCCTCCAGTAATATACCCGGGCAAGCCGGCTAGAAGGGTAAGTGTTAATGCAATGATGATAGTAATGCTACAAACAATGACTCCGGCCATGATTGTAATAGATACATTCGCTGCGACTTCGCTTTTATCGCGATGGGGTACTACTTGCATCATCGGGTACCCAGTCGAAGAATAAGCAACGGGAGTCATCTTCTCCTCCTTCTTCCCGCTCTTTCAGCTCGTTGAACATTTATAAGCATCCCATTATTTCCCCTGGCAAAAGCCCATAGTCGACCTCCCAGAGCAAACCCAGGAGATTCTGCTAAAATAAGAAGCGAGCAAGGTGCAAACAGCTGCAAGTGGCACACCGAAGGCAAGGAAGACCGCGACAGACCGAGTGGCGATCAAGTGGGGTACTCTAGAGAGAGGTATCATAGTCTTCAGGAGTTGGAATAGGATTTCCAGCAGCAGTAAATCCATTGTTTCCTGGTTGAGGAGTATGCGTTGGTGCAGCACTTGGAGTGGAACTGGAACCCGAAGTGGCGACGGCTACGGCTATAACTCCTCCAATAATGACAGCAATGGTAGACCAGAATATGAATCCAATGGCACTAGAAAAAGCGCCATAACCAACAAGTACTTTACCTGCAATGAGCATGCCGGAGCTCCCATTGGCATGCGCCCAAAGTGGACCACCTATGGAGTAACCTAATCCACCGAAGAGGGCGGATAAGAAAAGTACTGCGAAGATAGCAGCTGGTATTCCAAACACGCAACCGCACACAATACCGATTTTTTTTTTCGAATGAGGAGTATTACCCATCATTAATCTTCCTTCCGACGGAGTCGTTTGTCCATAATGGACATCTTCCCTTTTTTTTAAATTAAAAGTTGTAAGCATGTTCCCTCACTTAATGAAAAGTTGATAAAATTATGAACAAAATCCAAATAAAAAGCAGCAATTTTTTAATTGGCATTAAAATAAAAGTCGATGGGATGTTAAACCCATCGATCTTTTAAAAATTTAACTAGACCGATTTTTCTTAATTGCGCCCATAATGGCAAAAGGAGTGCAAGCTAAAAGCCCTACACCAGTAAGTGCACTACAGCCTACCCCATACCAAAAGAATATTTTACCTACTAAGATCATAGTCGCATTTGCTTGGCTAGAACCTACCAAATAGACAGGAATACCCACGGCATACCCTGTGCCTCCGGCTACGAGCGATACGAGCGCAATCAAGGCTATGACACATGTAGATCCAAAGATTGCTGCCGCAGTGTATCCGACAACTTTTCCTGCACCGTGAGGCACAACGCTCATTTTTTGCCCATTGGGCAAAATGAGCTTTCCTATCGGCGTGTTCTCTTGCATATTAAAAGAAGAAGTGGTTCTTGTAGATACTGCTGTTGGTGCCATAAAGACCTCCTAAGTTTGATTTTCTTAATGAAGGCTTCATAATATTTTAAATTTCTTTTTACGTCAAGTGCGGCCAAGATGACTCGAACATCCACCGAGAAACCTCGACTAGAACCTGAATCTAGCGCGTCTACCAATTCCGCCATGGCCGCGAATGGGGAAAAAGATAGCACTCTCGTGAGGAAAACACAATGCTTGTCTTATTGAAGTCGTCTTGGTATTCTAGGGCGATAATATATCGTGAGGAACCCTATGGCTGGACTAGAACTTGTTAATGAAGCCAATTTCGACAAGCGCATTGCTTCGGGCTTGGTTCTGGTCGATTTTTATGCCGACTGGTGTGGCCCCTGCCGCATGCAAACCCCCGTCTTAGAAGAGCTTGCTCAAGAAATGAAAGAGAAGCTTGCCATTGTAAAGGTCGATACTGACCAATCGGTAAATATAGCCGCCCGCTTTGAAGTCACTTCTATCCCCACCCTCATCTTATTCAAAGACGGAAAACTAGTGAAAAGGGTTGTGGGTTTAAAAGATCTCGATGCTTTGAAGAAAATGATCATGGAACAACTCTAAAAAAGATTTTTTTAGAGTTGTGAGAGGAAGTCGTTCAATTGATTTAAAAAAGGGCTAGATTTTTGTACAGCATACAAAAGTGTAGCTACTACTAGCAAGGTAAGAGTGGCAAAAACCGCACTCATGACCACTATTAGACCTCCCAAGAGGCGAAGTGCAGTTGAATGCCCAAATAGGAACAGGGCCCCTCCCGTTCCGCTGCCCAACAGTAGAATTATAAGGGGAGCGCTGGTAGCGAGAAATAATTTGGCAGGAGAGGGGATGATCTGCAATAAAGAACATCCCACTTCCTCGCATCTTTGCTTAGCAGAGACGCACGAGAGCATCTTAATTTTCGCTCTCTTTGGCAATAGAAGCCTCATCCTCTGCTTTGACGATTTCCACATCGAAAATCAACAAGACATTAGGAGGAAGATTCCCGGAGATTCCGTAAGCTAGTTCAGGGTGGATAAAGAGAGTTCTTTTCTCCCCTTCTTTCATCCCCAATAAACCTTTGCTGAATCCTGGAATCGATTGAGTTAAGGGAAGGGCAACTGGCTTTTCGCCATCTAAAGATGAAGCAAAAACAGTTCCATCGAGTAGTTTCCCCGTATAGTGGATGAGAGGAGTCGAAGTCTCTTTTACTTCGTTGCCAACACCCTCTTTTGTTATCGTGTATTGGAGGTGTTCATCGATAGAGACAACTTCTTGTTTTGCGCTGTTTTCTTTCAAAAAGGCATTGGCTTCCGCCAGATTATTCTCGGCCATTTGTAGGAAAACTTTTTCTTGTATAGCTGCCAATGCCTGCTGAAGTTCTATCTCTGTCATAGGAGCGGGCTTTCCTTCAGCGACTTCTCTCATCCCTTCAATCATTTTTTCGAGATTGAATTCAAAACCTGGATTTTTGAGTTGTTTTGCAATCATATGTCCGACGGCTTTTGAAATGAGATCACTATCGAAATTTTCAACTGCAACAGCTTCCTTCTCAGGCTCGCAAGAAAGAGGGGGGTCGCTTGCGAAAATAGCCAAAGGGGTAAGAAGGGAAAGGGTAAAAATGATTCTCTTCATCATAAAAAAAACTCCTATTAGTTCAAAATTAATCTAAGAGTGTGTTCACAAAATGCTAAGGGCTTTCCTCAACATGGATCTTCAGTTCGCTGAGTTGTTCTTTTAAAACATCTGAAGGGGCGCTCAGCATCAAATCGGCCCCCTTCTGTGTTTTGGGGAAGGCAATGACGTCTCGAATGTTGTCGGTTTCTCCCAAGATCATGATTAAACGGTCGAGTCCCAAAGCAATCCCTAAGTGGGGAGGTGTTCCATAATAAAGGGCCTCTAGGAAAAAACCGAAGCGGCCTTGGATCTCTTCTTGTGATAACTCGAGCAATGTAAAAATCTTATGTTGCAAGTCAGTATCGAAAATGCGGACCGATCCAGAACACAGTTCGTAGCCATTTAATACGAGGTCATAACTAGAAGAGCGAACGTTGAGAGGCTCAATATCGAGAAGAGGAATATCTTCAACATGGGGAGAAGTAAAAGGGTGGTGTTCGCATTCATAGCGCTGCGTCTCTTCGTCCCATTGGAAGAGAGGAAAATCGGTCACCCATGCAAATTCGAAGCGATTGCCGGGGATGAGATTTCTTTTCTTGGCAATATGTCTTCTCAAATGGTCAAGACCTTGGTTGACGCACTTTTCTTGGCCTGCTGCAATCAAGAGAAGATCGTTTGTTTTGGCTTCGCACTTTTGAACGAGCTCGTGCAACACCGTCTCGGGGAGATATTTTAATATCGGAGAAGAGATCCCCTCTTTACCCAATTTAATCCAAGTGAGTCCAGTTAACCCAAATTGTTCGACAAAGGGAAGGTACTCTTCTATTGTTTTGCGGGGAATATCGGCCCCATCTTTAATGCAAAAAGCCTTTGCTATTCCTTTCATATCCAGGATGTCGTGAAAGACAGAGAGACTTGATTTGGCAATGAGATCGGTGATGCGGACGAGCGGCATTCCAAAGCGAAGGTCGGGTTTATCACACCCATAACTTTCCATTGCTTCTTTGTAAGTTAAGCGGCGGAAGGGGAGAAATAACTCTATTCCTTTTGCTTCTTTGAATATCGATTGGACCATTTTTTCGATAATCGGAAAAAGATCTTCCTCTTTGCAAAAACTCATTTCGATATCAATTTGAGTGAATTCAGGCTGACGGTCTGCTCTTAAGGCTTCATCGCGAAAGCAAGGGGCTATTTGAAAATAACGATCTAAGCCCCCAATCATCAAAAGTTGTTTAAATAGCTGAGGAGATTGGGGAAGAGCGTAGAACATCCCTGG
This sequence comes from Chlamydiales bacterium, assembly GCA_044869735.1. Classification (GTDB taxonomy): domain Bacteria; phylum Chlamydiota; class Chlamydiia; order Chlamydiales; family JAAKFR01; genus JBIOXR01. The sequence continues at coordinate 7,092 of JBIOXR010000026.1, read as the reverse complement.
GTAAATCCGCGAAGGAACGAGGTAATCGCGCGCTCCTTCAGGAGTCGATTTGCCCAGAATGGGAGTGGCGACTTCGATAAATCCTTCGTCTGACAAGAAATGGCGTGCACTTTGCATCACCTTGTGTCTTAGTACGAGATTTTCCAAGATTTTGCCTCGTCTCATATCGAGGTAGCGATATTTCAATCTCTTTTCTTCATTTACCTCGATATGATCATCGGCAATAGAAAAGGGAAGGGGATTGGCTTTTGACAAAATTTCGAAAGCGTGCACCTCGATCTCAATCGCCCCTGTTTTCAAGTTGGGGTTAACCATCGCAGGGGTACGAAGCAATACTTTGCCTTTGATAGAGATCACCCATTCACTGCGGAGCTGGGTTGCTTTTTCATGTAGAGCTGCATCGATACTGGGTTTAAATACGAGTTGCGTAATGCCAAAACGATCGCGGAGGTCGATAAAAATGAGTCCACCATGGTCGCGACGTCTATGGACCCACCCCGATAGGGTCACGGGTAATTCAGCATGTTCTTTAGTCAGGGAGCCGCAGGTGTGAGTTCTACGAAAGTCAAACATTTTTTAATACCGATTCTAAACTGTTGATGGGACACTCTCTAGCTATTCCCGTAGCCATCTCTTTAAGATGTACACGCTCAGTTTTTAATTCTTCTTCTCCAACGACAGCGACATAGCGAGCATTTAAGTTGTCGGCTCTTTTCATGGCTTTGCCCAATTTTCTGCCTCCCATTTCCATTTCAACTGCAAGTCCCTGTTTTCTAAGAGATAACAATAAAAGGAAACACCTATTTAGCGCCACATCTCCTAAAGGGATAAGATAGAGGAGAGGCGAAGAGGGAGGGGGAAGGAAGGTCTTTTGTTTTAAGCAAGTTTGGATGATCCTCTCTAATCCAGCCCCAAATCCAATAGCCGGTAAAGGCGGACCTCCTAATTCTTTGAGAAGTGTATCGTACCGCCCGCCACCTCCTAAGCTATTTTGGGCGCCGAGTTCTTTGGCCGTAACTTCGAACACCATGCCAGTGTAATAATCGAGACCGCGCACGAGTTTTGGGTTGATACTAAACGGTATTGCCATTTGTTTGAGCAAACCGATGAGATCGTCTAATCTTTGCTTTTCATCTTCATCGAGAAAATCCAAGAGAAGGGGAGCTTTTTCAAGCAACTGCTTGTCTTTTGGATCTTTCGAATCGAGGATACGCAAAGGATTGGTTTCATACCGCTCTTGGCTCTCGGGGGAGAGCAATTGAAGATGAGGCGCAAGGTAGGCTTTTAATGCTGAGGAAAATACCTTGCGGTTTTGAGAAGTCCCAAGGGAGTTGAGATGAAGCGTAAGATCTTTCAAACCCAGACGATGGAGAAAGGTGTAAAAAAGAGCTATTAATTCAGCGTCTTGGTAAGGGGAGTTAATACCAATAGCTTCTGCGCCAAACTGGTGGTGCTGCCGGTACCGCCCCGCTTGTTGCCGCTCATAGCGAAACATGGGGCCGATGTAATAAAGCTTTTGAATGGGCTGATCGATGAGGAGCTTCTTCTCAATTAATGCTCGCATCACAGAGGCTGTCCCTTCAGGGCGTAAGGTGAGAGAACGATTGGCTTTGTCGAAAAAGGTATACATCTCTTTACTGACGATGTCGGTCCCTTCCCCAATGCTGCGCTCAAATAGTTCTGATTTCTCAAAAAGGGGGGTTCTGATTTCGCGATACCCCCAAACTTGGGTGAGCTCTTTTATGATCGTTTCGAGATAATGCCAAAGGTGGATTTCTCTCCATTTACCCTCTTCCGAAGGGTCACAGGGAAGAATGTCAAAAACACCCTTTGCAATGCTGTTGTCCATGGCCTTTCGTGAACAAGAAAGCAATAAGGATACTCGAAAGAAAAAAGAAGGTAAACTCCTAATTTTAGAGTATGTTCCTAAAATTTGTATTTTGACTATTTTCGTAAAGGTATATTAGACTCTCTCTAAACAAGGGTGGTTTAAGTGGGATTCAATTTCTTAAAGCCAGCAGAACACCGCGATGAGATTCAAGATCCTCATATCGTAAAGAAAAAATATGGCTACTGGCGCTTTCGCATTTTCTATGCGATGTTTTTTGGTTATGTCTTTTACTACTTCACTAGAAAGAGTTTTACTTACGCAATGCCTGCTCTAATGGCAGATCTTGGGTTTGACAAAGCTCAGTTGGGAATCCTAGGTTCGGTATTGTACATTGCTTATGGGATCTCTAAATTTGCCAGTGGTGTAATGAGCGATCAGTCTAATCCTCGTTTTTTTATGGCTATTGGTTTGATCGTCACAGGGATAACGAATATTTTCTTTGGCCTCTCCTCTTCGATTGTTTTTTTCGCCATTTTTTGGGGATTGAATGGTTGGTTCCAAGGGTGGGGATGGCCTCCTTGCGCACGTCTTTTAACCCATTGGTATTCTCAAACCGAGCGGGGGACTTGGTGGAGTATTTGGAGCACCTCTCACAATGTCGGAGGGTTCTTAATTCCAATCATAGTCGCTTTCTGCGCGCAACATTTTGGTTGGAGGGGAGCCATGCTGATCCCCGGCTGTTTTTGCCTTTGCATGGGTTTTTTTCTCATCAACCGTCTTAGAGACACGCCTCAGTCTCTTGGATTACCAGCCATTGAAAAATTTAGAAACGACTATAGTTCGACCGCGCAGAAAAAAGAGGGCGCTGAAAAAGAACTCACGACAAAGCAAATTCTCTTTGACTACGTACTGACAAATAAATGGATATGGGTCTTGGCGCTGGCTTCGTTTTTCGTTTATATCGTTCGCATGGCAGTAAATGATTGGAGTGCCCTTTATCTCATCGAAACAAAAAAATACTCGATGTTAAAGGCCAATTGTTGTGCTTCCCTATTTGAAATTGGAGGAGTCTTCGGGATGTTGGTGGCCGGCCGTTTATCGGATAAGCTATTTGGGAACCGCAGAGGGCCGATGAATGTCATTTTTTCCATAGGGATGCTGCTCGCCGTCCTTGCTTTTAGATCGGCCGGCCATGCCGACGTCTACATGGATGGTTTTCTCTTATTTGTCATGGGCTTTTTCCTATTCGGACCGCAGATGCTCATCGGGTTGGCCGCTGCCGAACTATCTCATAAAAAAGCGGCCGGTACAGCGAGCGGCTTCGCTGGTTGGTTTGCCTATTTTGGTGCAGCGATGGCTGGTTATCCCTTGGGAAAAATTGCGCAAGATCATGGTTGGCCAGGCTATTTTGTCATCTTAATGGCTTGTTGCCTGCTAACGGTTCTTCTCTTTTTACCGATGTGGGGGGCCAAAGGGCCTGTGCAAGCAATAGAAGAAGCAAAAACCCCTTCCTAAGAGAGGGATATGTGGATTCCACTGCACGTCCATTCTCAGTATTCGATTTTAGATGCCTCGGCTTCGCTTCAAGGGATCATCAAAAAGGCAAAAGAATTCCATTTGCCCTCTTGTTCTCTAACCGATCATGGCAATCTCCATGGTGCCATCGATTTTTATAAGGGGTGCCACAAGGAGGGGATCAAGCCAATTATCGGGTGTGAGGTCTATGTCGCTCCTACCTCTCGAATGGAGAAAAAAAAGGGAGGGCCATCTAACCGCGTTGCTTATCATCTCGTTCTCCTAGTAAAAGATGAAGAGGGGTACCGCAATCTATGCCATCTCTCTTCGCTAGGATACCTGGAAGGATTTTATTACCACCCGCGCATCGACAAAGACCTTTTGAAACAGCATGCCAAAGGACTTATCTGCCTTTCGGCATGTCTTTCGGGAACTGTGGCACAGACAGCTCTACATGGAAGCCTTGCAGAATTAGGTGAAGAGATTAAGTGGCACCACGATCTATTCGGCAACGACTACTATTTGGAATTACAGCGCCATACGATGAGTCGCGAAAAGCTCCACTCTTTCACCGAATCGTGGCTGATACAACATTACGAAGAGTATATCAAAAAAGAGGAGAGAGTGAATTCTCTCCTGTTGGAAATGGGCAAGAAATTGGGGATTAAGTGCGTTGCTACCAATGATTCCCATTATTTGGAACCCTCAGACTGGGAAGCGCACGAAATTTTACTTAATATTTCCTCGGGCGAGCCGTGCGAAATTTGGGAAAAAGATGCTCATGGTAACCAACGATTCAAGGTTCCAAATCCCAAACGACGCGTTTTTCCTACTCGTGAGAATTATTTTAAATCTCCAGCCGAGATGATAGCTCTTTTTTCCGATTGTCCGGAGGTGGTAGCCAATACTCTTGAAGTGGCGGAAAAATGCCATCTCACGCTTGATCTTACGACGAAGCACTACCCAGTTTATATTCCCTCCACGCTCCAAGATAAAAATTTCACCCAGGAAGAGAGGACTGTGGAGGTGGAAGGTTTTTTGCGCCGGCTTTGCGAGGAAGGAATTGCCAAGCGTTACACTCCCGACAAACTGGCTAAGGTCAAAGAAAAATATCCAGATAAAGACCCACTAGAAGTTGTTAAAGCCCGATTAGAAGGGGAGCTTGCTACCATCACGTCGAAGGGAATGTGCGATTACTTACTGATCGTTTGGGATTTCGTGAACTGGGCAAAAAAAAATAAGATCCCCGTAGGCCCAGGCAGAGGATCAGGAGCGGGCTCGATTGTCCTCTATTTGATTGAAGTTACGGACATTGAACCCCTCCGTTTCTCTCTATTCTTCGAAAGATTTATTAATCCAGAACGCCTCTCCTATCCCGATATCGATGTCGATATTTGCATGGAAAGGCGCGAAGAGGTGATTGACTATACGGTATCAAGATATGGCAAGGGCAATGTAGCCCAAATTATTACCTTTGGCACCATGAAAGCCAAGATGTCGATTAAAGATATTGGAAGAGTCCTCTCTGTTCCCCTTTTCAAAGTAAATCAGATCGCCAAGTTAATTCCTGAAGATCTTTCGATGACCCTGGATAAAGCCCTCGAAATCGATGCCGATCTGCATAAGATATACACAAGCGATGAAGAGACAAAAAGAGTGATCGATTTAGGCAAATTGTTAGAAGGATCTATCCGCAACACGGGCATCCATGCGGCAGGGATGATTGTCTCAGGAGAGGCATTGATTGACCGGATCCCTCTCTGCCTTGCCAAAGAGTCCCCCATTCCAGCTTCTCAATATTCGATGAAGCCACTGGAGATGGTGGGAATGCTCAAAATCGATTTTCTCGGTCTGACCACATTGACTAGCATCCAACATGCAGTCGATGCCATCAAAGCGGCAAGAGGGATTGATATCGATTGGATGAATCTTCCTCTTGAAGACCCCGAAGCTTTTCGCCTCATCCAGGAAGGGAAAACATTAGGAGTATTTCAAATAGAGTGGGGAGGGATGAGGGATTTATCGATGAAACTCCACCCTGACCGCTTTGAAGAGATCATTGCCATTGTCGCTCTTTACCGCCCTGGCCCTATGGAAATGATCCCCTCCTATATTAATCGCAAGCACGGGAAAGAGGAGATTGAGTACGACCATCCGTGGCTTCAAGAGATTCTATCTGAGACCTACGGGATTGCTGTTTACCAAGAACAAGTGATGCAGATCGCCCAGAAATTGGCCAGCTATACTTTGGCAGAGGGCGATGTCTTGAGAAAGGCCATGGGGAAAAAGGAGTTGGCCGAAATGGCCAAGGAGAGGAGAAAATTTATCCAAGGCGCCATAAAAAATGGGATCGATGAAACTACGGCCACAGCTATTTTCGATAGGATGGAGAAATTTGCCTCTTACGGTTTTAATAAATCGCATGCCGCAGCCTATGCTTATCTGACCTATGTCACTGCTTATCTCAAAGCGCACTACCCCAAGGAGTGGATGGCGGCATTGATGACTTGCGTGCGACATGACATTTCAAAGATCTCCAAGTTTATTCGTGAATGCCAATCTCTCGATATTCCCATTCTGTCTCCCGATGTCAATGAAGCACGCAGTGAATTCACTGCGACGGAGCATGGAATTCGCTTCGCTTTTGGCGGGATCAAAGGGGTTGGAGAAGGAGTGGTAGAGGCTATAGTCGAAGAGAGAACGAAAAGAGGGCCCTATAAAGATTTTCACGATTTTATCAAAAGGATAGACCCAAAGCGAATCACGAAAAAAGCGATCGAGACTTTGGTCGATGCGGGTACCTTCGATTCGACTGGATGGAGGCGCGACGAGTTGAAGGTCTCCATTGAAGAGATGTTTGAAAGTGTTGTTAGTGAGAAAAAAGACGAAGAAAGGGGAGTGCTAACGCTTTTTTCTTTGATGGGAGGAGAGGAGAAGAAACGGTTTACCACACCTCCTCCAGTGCCAACCCCAACATCAAAGCTCCAGATTTTAAAGAGAGAAAAGGAGCTTTTGGGATTTTTCCTCACAGGCCATCCTATGGAGAGCTACCAAGAACTCATCAAACAACTCGGGTGTCTCCCCCTATGCGAAATAGAAAAATTAGAGAATAGAGGCGTTGCTCGTGCCGCTTTTATAATCGAATCTTTAGAAGTCAAAATGATGCAGAAAGAGCAACGGAAGTTTGCGATTTTGCAAATCAGCGATGGACTCGAGTCGTATGAACTCCCTATCTGGCCCGATTTGTACGAAGAAAAACAGGCACTCCTCGAGGAGAATAGCCTTTTGTTTGCCCTCGTACAAGTCGATAAACGGGATGATCCGACTCGCTTTTCTTCTCTTTTTTTAGAAGATCTTTCCAAAATGGATGCCGCCATGGCTCAAGTAGCCGACCGTGCTTACGATCGAGCAAAATCGAGAAATGCAAAGGGAGAAGTGAGGAAAAAAGAACCCCTACCTCAGGAAGAGATCTATGTTTTCGCATGCGACGCAAACACCACTCGCTTGTCGCATATTCTTAAACTTAAAACTCTCATTAGTAAAGAATTCAAAGGTAAACGTCCCTGCCGCCTCAAGTTTTACTCAAAACAAACGCTCATTGCCACCGTCGATCTCCACCTCCGCTACTCCCTCCACCCCACTCCCACTTTTGAAGAGCAAGCTAAATCCCTTGGCTTTCGGAAAGAGTAGATATCTTGCATACTCCCATTTCGTGCCCGTGCCCTGCCCGTGCCCGAAAATAATTA
>JBIOXR010000025.1:0-12562 GCA_044869735.1 Chlamydiales bacterium | reverse complement strand
TTTTCATCGATGTGGGAGGGAGAGCTGTGATCCCTTCTATAAAGGGACTGGGGGAAGTTCCCTATTACACCAACTCGACGATTCTCGACCTTGAAGAATTGCCTGAACATTTGATTATCTTGGGTGGGGGGTATGTGGGAGCCGAATTTGCGCAGATCTTTGCCCGATTTGGCTCTAAAGTCACCATCTTGCAACGCTCCTCGCAACTCATGACCCAAGAAGATCGCGATACTTCGCAAACCCTTCAAGCTATATTAGAAAAAGAGAAAATTACCATCCATCTTAACGTGGGAACTGTGGAAATATTGCCTCCCAGTCGCGGCCATGCAATTCGCGTCCGATACATTAAAAGCAATCAAGAACAACACATCGAGGGCTCTCATCTATTGCTTGCTTCAGGCAGACGGCCCAATACGGATAGCCTTGGGTTGGAGAAAGCTCAGGTGCGCATCGATAACCGTGGCTTTGTCGTGGTGAATGATGAATTGCAAACGACACAGCCTCACATTTGGGCCATGGGGGAGTGCAACGGAAAAGGGGCTTTTACTCATACTTCTTATAACGACTACCAAATAGTGGAGAGCAATCTACTCGAACAGAAGAAAAAAAGTGTAAAAGATCGCATTCCGATCTTTGCGCTGTTTGTCGATCCGCCACTCGCTCGCCTAGGTCTTACCGAGAAGGCAGCCCTAGAGCAAAATATCCCTTTTTTAAAAGCTCTCATGCCTATGAAAGACATTCCGCGGGCCCGGGCAAAAGGAGAGACCGAAGGGTTCTTAAAAATTTTAGTGCATGCAGAGACTCGTGAAATTGTAGGAGCCTGTTTTTTAGGTACGGGTTGTGATGAGACGATCCATATGATCGCCGAAGTGATGTATGCCAAAAAACCGTATACTTTGATTACTCAAAGTGTGTTAATTCATCCTACCGTCGCAGAAATGATCCCCGTGCTTTTGGGTAAATTAGCCCCCGTCGGCCAATTAGTCCAATCGCGTTAAAGGTGGATTCCTCTCTTTAAAACCGAGCTGGTGCCAGTAGGGATAGGGAGGAGTGCGTAGGCTTGCTTTATCGAGTCTCTCCATTTGTTCTTGTGTGAGATCCCAACCAACGGCTCCTAAGTTGTCCTTGAGTTGCTCTTCATTGCGCGCACCTAAGATCACCGATGTGACCGTAGGCCGTTGCAACAGCCAATTGAGGGCAATTTGAGGAACGGTTTTTCCTGTCTCTTGAGAAATTTCCTTCAATGTATCGACCACTCGAAAAAAGAGCTCTTCTTCTACAGGAGGTCCCTCTTCGGTCGTGGCGTGGAGGCGACTAACTTTAGGAGGCTGAGGATGGTTTCTATCGATCTTTCCGGTCAATCTCCCCCAACCAAGAGGACTCCAGACCAATAAACCCAATCCTTGGTCTTTCATTAAAGGGAGAAGTTCCCATTCATAATCGCGCCCAATCAAAGAGTAATAGCCTTGGTAAGCTACATAGCGCTCAATCCCTAACCGTTCAGAAGCTGACAGCGATTTCATCAGATGCCACCCCGAAAAATTGGAACAGCCGATATAGCGGATTTTCCCGGCCTGAATGAGTGTTTCTAGGGAGCGGAGCGTTTCTTCTATGGGAGTTAGTGCATCAAACCCATGCATTTGATAGAGGTCAATGTGATCTACGCCCAAGCGTTGTAGACTATTTTCACACGATTCGATGAGATGGTAGCGCGACGAGCCGACATCGTTGGGGTCGTCCTCGGAAAAGCGGAACGTTGCTTTAGTCGAGATCAATATTTTTTCCTTTCGCCCTTTAATTGCCGCTCCCAGTACTTCTTCAGAAACCCCTTTAGAATAAATATCGGCAGTATCGAATAGAGAGACTCCATGGTCGAGGCATAGATCGACGAGTCGCGAGGCTTCTTTTACCTGGGTATCTCCCCAATGTTTAAATAATTCGCCTTTGCCACCAAAGGTACCGGTGCCAAAACTAAGCACGGGAATTTTAAAGCCACTTTGTCCTAAATGCCTGAATTCCATATGTCCTCTCATTCAACTACTAATTCTTGTGCCTGGAAATACTTGGATGACCTCAATTGTATGTTGCCTAATGTCTGGTACATGCTCTAAGACCGTCAGTTCTTTAATAGTGTCGCGTTTCCCTCTTCGCCCGCGCCATTCATCGTAAGAATACTTTAACAAGGGAGAAAATGTCTCTTTCCCTCTCAACGCCGCTTTTCGCAAGGTAACTCCGGAATTAATGGGAGAAATTTCTATTCTTTCGCTGTAGGTTCTAGCCAGGCTAAGGGTGTCAACGACAAGGACTTCGCGCCCTCTGGTGCGATTCAGCCGTGCGTTGAGAAGCTTGTCGAGATCTTTTTTTTCGGTCCAAAAGAAAACGCGAGCATTTAATATTTTTAACCACTCGACTGGAGTAAGAGCATCTTGGAGGCATTTAGACAATGCACCTTCATTAAGAGGCACCTGGTCATTAAGAATGGCAGTTCCCCAAGTGGGATGCCGCAGCATGATGGATTGTCCTCTTCTTTTAGTTTCGAGGGTCTTTCTTGCCTCTCCAGTAATTTCAAAAACATCGAGAAGACGGCTCGTTGCTAGTAGGCCAAGACGGCAGATGTTCTCCCAAGCTCCTGATTCTGTGACATGATACAATCTTGGGTGGCGTTTGGCTAATTCTTCAGGCGTCATGGAGATGTCAAAAAAAAAGATACATGTTAAACTAAAACAAAAAAACAAGAGAGAGAAAAACTATGTTACGCGATCTTTTTGGGCAAATGAATTATTGGGCCATATTAGTTTCGGGTATAGTCTACTGGCTTATCGGAATGGTATGGTTTTCGGCTATTGTAGGAAAAAATTGGTCCGAAGAGATCAAAAATCACGGAATAAAACTGGGAAAACCAACGAAAGGGAAGATGATTGAAAAATCGATTTGGACCTTTATTTTAAATCTTATCGTCGCTTGGGGTATCGCCCTTTTAGTGTATGCTTTGGGCATCAATACTTTTGGAGCGGCCCTCGGTTTGGGATTGGTGTTAGCCGTCTGTTTTGCTGTTGCCGTATTGGCAACGACCTACCTATGGGAAGGACGTTCGTTCAGGCTCTCATTTTATGATATTTTCTACCCCTTCCTAGGCATCATCGTTTCAACTCTCATTATCTCTCTATGGCGCTAAACGCGATCCTCCTATTTTGGTTCGTGCTGACCGGACTCTCTTTGCTTTATGCTACATATGATTTACTCCATGTGACTCCCGAAGCCCGAGTGATGAAATGGGGCTGGTGGTTGGTCATCCTTTATACGGGGCCGATTGGTCTTTTTTTCTATCTCCTTTCTTGTAAAGAACCCATTCCAGGTACTCACGAGGCTTTTGTGGCCCCTCATTGGAAGCAGTCTTTGGGTTCTATGGTCCATTGTTTGGCGGGTGATGTCACAGGGATCATCGTAGCTGCTATTATCCTTGCCTTTTTTGTGGTTTCGCTCCCACTAGAGATTGCCATAGAGTATGCCGCTGGCTTTGGCTTTGGCTTATTGATTTTTCAATCTCTTTTTATGAAAGATGCCATGGGAGGTTCCTATTTCAAGGCACTGGCCTCTTCGTTTTATCCTGAATTTACTTCGATGAACATGATTATGGCTGGAATGATTCCCGTGATGGTCATTTGGACGCTCATCAACCCCGAGGCACGGTCGCCGACCTCTTTGCATTTTTGGGGAAAGATGAGTTTAGCAACGATAGTTGCAGGAATAACTGCTTATCCCATCAATTCTTGGCTCGTGAAGAAAGGGCTCAAGCATGGGATGATGACTGTGCGCAATCACCGGGCCAAGCATGGTATGTCTCATGAAAATGTCACTGCAAGAGAGAAATGGATAAAGCTTCTTCTCACCCTTATCTGCCTCGGCATTGGCATTCTCATTTCCTTAGCTTTCTGGGTATCTAAAAAGTAAACTCTCCCTGGTTCAAAATTGCAACTGTGCATTGACATAAAGGGCTTTCTCAGCGGAAAAACGCCCCTCAACAGTAACAGCTAAATGCTCACAGACGGGAGGAGAAAGTGTGAGTCCAATCGCATACCCCCAATTTTTTTGGTTTCTCAAATTGAAGAGAAATGTGTTTACATTGCTCTCTATGACAAAACGCCTCCCATTATCTAACTTCCAGTGAGAGCGGGCATACTGGAGAGTCGCATAGGGAATGAAATAGTTATTGTATCGGTAAGCGATTCCTCCCCCGACTTGCCATTCCGAATAACGAGTGGTGATAAGGTCATCGGCAAAAATAACCGCTCCGGAGGCGATATAGGCTCTTTTGATGTTGGGAGTTGTAGCAAAATACTGCCCTTCAATCCCAAAGGTTGCACACTTGTATTCGAATATCGTGATTCTTCCACCGGCACTATATGAAAAATCGGATCCCGACTCGATCTCGAAGAGGGGATGGGGATCGACGGCATTGAAAGCCCCAAGGTTTGTGTTTAAAGCTAGCCTCGAGACCCCGAGAGAGGTAAAGACCTCAATGCGCTCATTTATTATTACCGCAAGATAGCCCGCATTTGTGAAAAGTTCGGTCGTGTTGATATCTTTGCCGTGGTCTGTTTCCATATGGCGGTTAAAAACATAATCTCCATAAAAACCCACTCTCAAATGAAATAGGCTGCAAGCAGGGGGTTCTTCGCAGCAATCGAAATAAAAAAAGCTCGCTTCCGCCGGATTACCTACCGGAAGGGCATGAACAGAAGAGAAAAGAAAGAAAAGAAGGGTTATAGAAAATTTTTTCATTGATACCTGCGCTACAATCTCTCTTTTGAGATATATCAAAAAAAAGTTTATCTACCTCTTATCTTTTTTCAATGTTTTTAAATGTGCTATCTGTTTATAATTCTTTTCTTATGAATAGGGTAGACAATTGTATCCTTGCCTTTGGCGTCAGACGCACTTATTACATGAGTGCTTTGCTATTGGGCATGGGTACCGCCACAGCCGCTACAGTGTTTGTTTTGGGGACGCTTGGAATATTAGGTTCACAAGGAATTGTGATACCTCTTCGATACCTTTCAGATTGTGTAAATGCTAAACTTTTGAATTGCTGCATAATAACCGGTTCTGCTCCGTTTATTGTTATCATATCTGCAACTCCTTTTGGATTTGTTTCTTACCGATTTAGAAAAATAGCACAACAACTTGGAGCTCCTCCTCCCTTGCCGCTGCTGCCTCCGCCTCCCATGATAGCTCCTTAATCTTCTCGACTAAGAGAAAATTTTTTCTATGAATTCAATCGATTACTACAATCAACATGCCCTCGATTTTTTTCATCGAACGATCGATGCCGACCTTTCGGAAAGGTATGAGAGATTTCTCTCCTATCTCCCCCCAAAAGCACGCATTTTAGATGCTGGTTGTGGTCCTGGGCGCGATACCCTTTTCTTCAAAAAAAAGGGGTTTGAAGTCGATGCTTTCGACGGTTCCATAGAGATGGTGAGTCTCTCCACTCAACTCACCGGGGTGAAGACGCAACATCTCCTATTTCAAGATATCGAATTTAATGAAATCTACGATGCCATTTGGGCTTCGGCTGCTCTTCTCCACATTCCTTATGATGAACTACCCACTATCTTGGGAAGATTACATCGTGCCCTTAAACCTTCAGGCATTCTCTATGCCTCCTTCAAATATGGCTGCGGGCAACGCCAAGATGACACGCGCACTTTTTACGACATGGACGAAAAGAACCTCCTCTCTTTTTTCGATTCCCTCTTCCATCCACTCCATATCGCTGCCATTCCAGACGCACGAAGTAAAGCCCCAAGCCCCCAGCAAGCATGGCTCATTGCATTTGCACAAAAAAAGCCCGCTGCCTTGTAAAACTGAGAGAACAATAATAAAATTCACTCACGTCTCTCATGGAGAACTCTATTTCTCTTTAGATTTTTCACCAGTAATGTTATGTGCTTTAAAAAGAGCCGCGGCTATAAATGAGCGCATTAAGAAGTGATGTTTATTAGGTAGACTTTGAAAACAAGATAGGTTTAAATCTGAAAAAATTCTATTTCCGATGAGAGTTCCGAATACCCGCCAAAGAGGGAAATTGGTTTCCAACGTCCCTTTTTTTTCCAAAACAAGTCCATTTATTTGTTGTGCTTTATTTTTCCTCTCCTTAATATTATATCGATCAGTTAATAATTCGAATCCGTTACTACCATTTACTTCGTCTAAGACCCCTGCATCACCTTGGAGAATATTGCCTATAGAACTAATTAAAATAAAAAAGTATTTTATATACCCGATGTCATTATTAAACCTAATAGTAAAATCCGTAGGTACAATAAATTGCTTTGCTAACATTGTCACTCGCATATCCCACTCCTTCTCGCCATAAATCTCTCTTATCTGATCGATTTTGCTTTTTAATTCGAAGCACCATGCATGCATTTTTTTTAAGGACATGTCGATTATCTCAGGTACTCGTTCATATTTTATATCGAGGAGATCAACCACAGCCCTCGTTGTCGCCGATTCTGTTTGGGAGATCGAGTGAAAAGCTATTTCCAAATCCCTTCTTTTTTTTATTAGTTGTTTAATTCCACCTAACCTCAATAAAGTTTCGTATTTCTTTGATAGATCAGTAAGACAGTTATTAATAGTTTCTGTGGCGGCTTGTTTGCTTGCTTTGCTCTTATCACTCATTTTAAGAAGTGTTTGAATGCCTTTGGGTATGGCGAGTGGAGCCCATAATAAGATGTTGACCCAGGGGGCGACCTCGTAATCTTTTTCCACGGCAAGCTCAGCTGCTTCGTGTTCTGTTCGAATCTTTTCCCATTCCATCTCTGCTTTAGCTTCATCTTCTGGTACGGGAACATTTCGTAAAGGCATAATAAAATTTCGTATTTCTTTTATCTTCTCTTGCAATTCACTAATTTTTGTTTTTTCTGCTATCCCAGCCAATTGTTCGCACATTTTTTGGAATAGAGAGAAATTTAGTCCGCCAATGATCAGTCCAATCTGGTCATTCATACTATCATCCACTATTTCTATATCAAGGTTTTCAACAATACGACGGCACATCTCCTCCATGTGCAAGAATTCTCCAATTTCGGGTGTCGATGAACAAACGGTGCTAATTAAGCTCGATATGAGAACACTTTCCTCCAGTTCATCAATAGGTCTAGGCTTAACATCTTTTTTCTTCTGAATCTCTTCTTTCAAATTTTCCTTGAAGCGCTCTTCGATTAGTCCCTTATCTCGGTCGTCTAAGCGGCGCATCGGGTTAACAGAGACCGCTTCTTGTGCTGCGATTGTAGTGAGGAAGTGAATTAGGCGGGTGGGGTCTTCTAAATCATAAAAATCAAGAGAATTTTCCAAACCAATTTGTGCTAATAAATCACTTTTATTTTTTTGTAACCGTTCTCTTGCAGCTTTCTTCTCCTCAGTATCAGGCAAAGGCTGTTCTAATAGCGCTGCTCTTTTTTTCTCGATTTTAGCTAGCTTTTCTTTCTTTTCATTTATTATAAGTTCTAAAGTAGGGGAATTTAAAGCGGCTAATTTTTGAATATCTTCTTTAAGTGAGCGTATTTTTTTCTCTAGCTGGGGAATTTTCTTTCTTTGCTCCTCTTCAATCATTTTAATTTTTATAAAATCGCTGTCTTTGGAATATTTTGTTATTCCCAGTAAACATTTCTCTTTCGTCTCTAATAAGCGACCAAGGCGGAGTCCTAGATGACCTGCAGCAGCATATCTTCCTTCATTGTTAGTAATGGCCTCCATTACTAAAACTCTAGGATGATATTCTTTAATCAGAAAGAGGAACGCGCATTCGTACCCAAAGGAAACCAGAGGACCATTAGTATCTTCAGCGCCTGGATAGTCTATAACATAGATATCATCTACCTTTTCAATAGCAGGTAAAAAGGTGCAGGAAGATGCACCTTCATGTCCAATAAGACCACTCTGGTCACTTTGTGAAATATAGTGACCATCTTTAAAAACCATTGGATCTCTTCGCAAGGCACAAAAACTGGTTGTTTTACCGCTTCCCGACGGCCCAAACATAATTACAACTTTTTTACGCTCCTCCCCATCTCGAAACTTTCTCTGTATAGGAATAAAAGAAATCACTTTTTGAATCACGGCCTTCCGAGTCTCTACTACGATATGCGCCAATTCGGAAAAAGAAAGTTGCTTAATAGCTGCAATCCGTTGATTGCGATCTTTGAGCTCTCTCATCTGTAAAAGATGGTCATAGAGATGCAAATAACCATAGTCTAAGAGCTCATCGAGATAGGGAGGATAGTGCTGAGGATTATTTGCTCTTAGCGAGGCTAATTCTGATTTTTTTTCCGCAATTGCTCTTTTTTTATGTTCATGGGCTTGTAATTTTTTTCTTTTTGCTTCTAACGTAGAAGCGATATGTTCGGCAGGTTCTGATTCTAATAAAACTGCGATATCTTCATCAAAATTTGCTTCAGATTGACAGCAGGGGAGATGAGTGGCGATTTCGACTAAATGTTCGGGGTTTTCTTGAAATCGAGCATAGGCAAGGCTGAAAAGTTGATCCAAATGAAGTTCTTTATCCGAAAACTTTTGTAAATGATATAAAGAAATGAGCCCTTCGGCTTTAATAGGTTTAGATCTAACGATACCCTTAATTTTTGTTACAATTTCCTCAAGAGCGGTAGAGCTATTTATTTCCGGAATCTTATCCACACGCTTTTCCAGATTAACTATCTCTTTGTAGATTTTATTAATATCTTTAACATGATGGCGACAAAGAACTCCATTACTAAGTATTTTATTGATTGATAACACTCCCTCTGGAATCGTTTTAGGGAGTTGGCGAAGGGTTCTGGATTGACTGCAATAAGAATCTTTCTTTTTGGGAATACTTCCTGAAAACATATTTACCTAGTTTATTTAATTTAATAAGCTTTGTGCAATTTTTCTAGTTTTCTGCTTGGGCAGTTCTAATTGAATAAATTCTACAGATTCAAAAAAAAGAGCCTCATCTATTTGTTTTAGATTAATTTCTATTTGTTTCTGTAGCGACTCCTGAAATTCTTTAATAAGAGTTGGAATTTGCGATTTTTTAGACTCTTTCCATGCTTGTAGGGTTAAATAAAGAGAAAAGGAGGTGGTTTGGTAATCCACCATTTCTCGATACCAAAGAGTCGATTTAATTTTGACCTCTGTCGCATCGAGGGGCTCTGTTGTCGTTTGGAGAAGCATTATTTTATAAGCTTCTAACATTCTTCCTTCTCCTCCTGTAATTTCAGAAAAAACGCGTAATAAGCGCACATAAGCATCTCGCAGCTTTTCTTCGATTTGATTTGCACGTTTTTTACTCAATATTTCATGTGCCGATTTTTCAAAGGTGACATCCTTGATGTTAGAGAGTGCAGGTTGTATTTCGCGATATAAAGTATCCCAAGAAATGGGATTTAATTGAGATTGGATGTTTTCTATCTTTTTTAGAATCTCACACGTTTTATTATAAGTAGAATTTAGTAATGCTGCTGCCTCATCGATTTTTGCATTTAGCTGCTGACCTACTTCTTTGACTTGGTGGTAAGAAGCCAAGCCTGCTATATGCCAAACGAACCCCATAAGGCGCTCCACTTGAGGGAATATGACTTTGTCAATAATAGGATGCGTTTCAATCTGAAACAGATTTAAATAGCCGCTGATATATTCTTCGGGAAGATTTCTGAGTGCATGGGCCACCCCTTTATTGAGATATGCGGTTTGTGACTGAATAGAGATTTTCTCACTTCCGCAATTTAGAACGAGCACCCCTTCTTCGAAGAAATAGAGGGGTGGAGGATTTAAAGGGGTAGCAAATGGAATAAGTTGGTCCACTGTGCTTGGTTTTTGCGCATCGGGATTAAGATAGGCCTGATAGATTTCATCGGCCGATTGTTGGGTAGCAATGATAGCTCTTCTCTTATTATCTTCGTTATTAGACGAGAAAAAGCGGCCATCCCCATAGGCTCTCCAATAATCACCCTGTTGGTTTGCTACATTGAGTCCTCCATTGCCATCTTTTTCGTGCTGAGCAGCCGTTAAAAGGCCGGCATAAGACTTAGCCATTTTTGGAGAAATATGGAGTATAGAGGTAAAGTAAGTTTCTAATGCGCCTCTTTCGTTGCGGATATGCCCTGCTGCAAAGAGATCAGTTAAAAAATGGCAGGCAAAGCCATCATAGGCATACGCTTTTTTTAACCCTTCAAGATCATTGCGCCTGCCTGCTTCTCTCGCGATCTCCAAGGCATAAGCATGTCCAATGCTGTAAGCATCTCTTGCATTTTCGGAGAAGTGATCGCTATTGTCTTTAAGCAATTTGTTGATATCGGGTTTTATCTTTTTAATTGCATTGTTTTTACTCATCATCTGACTACTGTAACAATGATGGGGGAGGGCAGAATGTTCAACAGCGTCAGCTTCATCATCTATTTCTTGAATCACTTTACGCACTTGGTTATTATCTGCATCTTCTAGAGTTTTAAATGCTTGTATAAATCGCTGCGTTTTCTCTTCATTCGTCCCACCGGGTAGAGAAATGGCAGCCCCTGGTTTGGCATAAAAGTCACCTGCAAGAGCGATCATATGGCCAAAAGTGACTTTTGCAGCCCCTTTGACCATCACGATATCATCGCTTATTCCTTGCAATTTGACTTTATTCCCAATAAATTTATGTTCCGATGATCCGAATCCACCTAAAAGCTTGGCCTTACCCGTAAATACCTTATAGGGACCTTTGGTCAAATCGATAGTCACCACTCCTTCTCTTCTGGTAAGGGCACCTTGCAAATGGGTGTGTTCTTCTGTGCCAGGTGGTAATCTTCTTAGTCGTTCTCGTGCCTCATCTCTAGTAAGGCAGGTTGGCGTTTTTCCTACTGGTGTAACAGTCATAAAAATTCCTCCAAAAAAGAAGGGACTGTTTTATAAAAATTTAATATTTACGTAAACTTTAAATATTTTTTTAACAGGATTAGATAAGTTTAAGAAGATTGCCTTCGCGGAAGGCTTCGAAAAAGCGCTTTTTCTCTTGAAGATTCTTTTGATGCCATTTTTCAGCTTTTTTTAGATCGTCTCGCCACTCTTGGACCTTGGAGTGATTTTGAGGGATGCGAGAAAGCCAATCGAGTAATTGGTTCCACTCTGTCGGATGATGTAGTCGCCAAAAAGTGAGTACCTCTTCTTTCGAAATCATGAAAGTAGTGGATTTCTCCAGCTCTGCTTCCAAAAATAAAAACCAATCTTCGAGAGAAACTGTAAGGGAACTTTCCAATTCCTCAATGTCCCAGTGGGGTTGCATATGTTTTAACCGATTTGCTTCCAGTAAGGAGTCGATGAGAGGTCTTAAGATGCCGAAATGTTTTTTAAATTTTTGCGCTATGGGATAGAGACTGGAGCCTGTGTCAATTGTTTCAAGTATTTCAATGAGGAAGAGATGAAGGCGGGGATGATGGAGAGCCATGAATGAGAAAATATCTTTGGGATGTGGCAACGTCAATTGTCGCTTTGCTGCTTCAAGCGTATCTTGTATTAAAAGAAGAGAGTTCTCCTCTTGAGTTAAAAAGAATTTATTCACGAGGTAACAAATTTGCACACAAAGTTTAAAAGATTCTTGGGTCCCCTTTGGTCCCGTCGACAAGGGAATCATGTCGGGAATGTGCAAGAGAAACCGCTCCCAGGGAAGATTTCTTAGGAGTCGCAATTGACTCCCTTCACAAAAAAAATGGGTAATTTTTTCTTTTATGGGTAGTAATGAGCATTTATCTACTATACTTTTGAGTTTTTCAAATTTCTGAAGAATTCTTTGTGGATCCATTAAACCCCTCTTCTCTTCCGGTAGAGTCGCCCTAGCCTCTGAAAAAAGGGACTCTCTCCATGATAAGAATTCGGAAGAATAGCCTTGCTTCCATTCAAAAGCCAAATAGAAGCCGCTGCGTGTGCGTAGTTCTAAATCCAGTCGCATGAGTTGCAAAGAGTAATACACCCAAGAGAGCCACTCGTTATAGGACTCGTTGGTAAGATGAGTCTTGAGATATTCTCCAAACGCTTCCCAAGCCAAAATTTTGGGCACAAACTGGAGATAAAATTCTAACTCTTCTTTTTCGAAGATATCTAAAATAGCATTTTTGTTTGAATAATGGTAAATCTGCGACGCTTTTCTAAAAATACCAATATCAAACTGCTTAAACAAACTTCCAAACCCTGTGCCATTAGAACAAGAGCCGAATGAGGGCGCCCCAGAATTTTGGTTTAAGCATGAGGAGTAAAAATAGGGGAGGGCCAAATCAAAAGAGCGGTACGGGCCATTTCTAAAACAGGCGCGCAGTCCAATTTCAGTTTGGCCAGGTATTGTATAGATGGACCAACCATTGTGTTTTTCGATCCAGTCGTTTATGGAATCCCTTAGCGTCTCTCCCGCTTCTCGAACGACAATTTGTTCTTTAGGCCAGCCCATTAGTTCGGCTTGGTTTTGATTATTTCGATCTGTAAGGCATACGGCATTTGATGTTAACTCATAATCTCCGACAGCAAATGTATCGGCTGGAAAAAG
>JBIOXR010000024.1:0-6049 GCA_044869735.1 Chlamydiales bacterium | reverse complement strand
TAAGGAGAGAAACAACCCCTTCTTCCTGTTCTAAGAGATTTACTTTGTAATGCAGATTAATGGGTTTTCCTTCTTCATCATAACGAAGGTCAATTTCGGGAATACAACCCAGCCTTGTTTGAGAGCGACCAACTGGACTGCAGAAGTTGCCAATGCTATGGAATAGCGCACGATCTTCCACAAGTTCGGCTGGATGAACAACATATGGGCCGTGTCCCACAATCATATCAAATTTATCTGAACCCATGAGTTGACACCAACGATCACGAGTTTCTTTTAATGGATAATAAGATTGTTCTTCGTTGCCGTGGGGGAAACCGATGAGAATGTCATGTTCCGATTTTATATCGGTTATAGTTTCTTCAGTAATGTCATTTTCTCTGATGATTTTCTTTTTAAAATGGTATTTATCATTATTCATGACCTCCGTCCATGCAACGAATCCAATTTTTGGACCATTCTCTATTTGTAAACTAAGAATCGGTTTTGCTTGCCCAATTTCTGCTCCAATGATTTCCGCTTCTGGCATCACACTCTTAATGCTTTCAAGAGTTGTTAGAACGCCGTTCACATCTTCTTCGCTTTGATCCGAGGTATCACAGGCATGATTATTTGCAATACTAAATACCCACTGAGCCTCGCGATTACAATCATAGATGCTCTCTAAGTATTGATTGCTCATTTCAAATTTTAAAGAGATGCCTCGCTTTGCTTTAGTTGAATTGACAACTGGAGCTTCTACGTTTGCCACTATCACTTGAGCGCTTTCCAACAGCTCTTTCATTCTCTCATCTAATTGCGGAGGGTTGCCAGACTTGGAAACCATGATATCTCCCAAAAACACGACCTTAAGCGATGATGAGCTTTCACCTTGCCGAAGAGTAATAATACCTTCTTTATTAAGAAGGTTCATGCTTTCGTGATCGGGGTTGATAGTAGATAAGCGGCCATTTGACGCATGATTGGCAAGAAATCTAATGGTTGCACCAGGAGAGTAAGGAGATTTCAAAAATCCTTTTGGTGCTCGTTCTTCAACTTTGAGGCCTTCAGCAGGCAGAAGTTTTTTCTGTCCTGTTTTTTTGCCTTTGGTAAGGGAGAAAATTACATTTGCAATAAGGGCAAATTCTATGAATATGCCAGCGCCTATGAAAGTCCATTGCATTATTTCATTCATGCCTACAATGATATGAAAATGAGTTAATACATTTACTGTAATCGCTGTAATCACTCCAATGGCAATGACTGTAATCATTAACGTTTTTCCAATGTTTGAAAAAGAAAAATTTGTTTGAGATGCAACGGAGGAATGTAAATTAGTTTCTTGAGTAGACATGTAAATATTTTATCAAATTACCCATTTAATTAAATTAAAGTAATTCACCTATAGTATATTACAGAATTTTTTAATTTGGTGAGCTAGGAACCCTAAATTCCTTTGAAAAAAAATGATTCGATGTTAAGATTTTTTAAAAATATAAGAGGAAAATGGGAAAATCGAGAATCGAAGGAGCTTCTTCTAATACATTTTACTCACCTGAAATAGAGGGAAAGGGCTATCTCAATGATAAAAGAGTGGAGAAATCCCAAAAATGTAAAAAGATTTTTGTTGCGTTAGTGATCATTGGATGTATCGGCGCCCTTGGGGGGTTTAAATTGGTTCTTTTAGGCTCTCTAGGATTGGGTTGCTATTATGGAATTATTCCTAATCTTATGCATGCCACTTTTAGCGGATCTATCGCTTGCCTCGTTGTTGGGGGCCCTACCTTGGTCTTAGGTGTTAGTGCTGCTGCTCTTGCAATCCTCTTATTAAAGGTGAATAACGGACAAAAATCGATTGAAGGTGGAAAAAACGCAAAAATAGATTATAATAGTCATCTTGAGATGATGATAGGAACTCAGGTTGAAATCCAAAAAATACAAGAAGATACTGTCAATTGGTCGAAGGACAAATTACATAAATTCATAGAAGATCAAATTGTACAAATTGAAGAAAATAAAGAAAAAATCCAAAGCATCGAAGTTCGAGAAAAAATTAGACAAATTCTAATTGGTAATATCAGAAATTACATCCATTTAAATGTAAATAGTCTTAAAATTCTAACCGCCAATGATGTTAATTCAGTTTTAGACGAGTATCGTGCTACTTATACTGAAGATGAATGGGCCTTTCTATCAGATCTTAAAATAAAGTGAACCCGGTTTAAAATAAAAAGTGCAATTATGTGTGCTCTTTCGATAGTTGATATTGTTAGGGTGCTTACAGAGAGTGCTAACGCCGTCGTTATTGGTCCGATCTTAAAATACAACTTTCTGAAAAAGAAGGCTTTATTCAACTGTACGAAAAAATCGTACAGTTGAAATTGAGAGCCCCGGATGGCAAAAAATATGAGACTGACACAGCAAATACTGAAACCCTATTTCGTAGATTTGATGAGAATAAGGCAGCTGCCAAGACGGGTGGTAAAATTGCTGGAGATGCAAGGCGTCAACTGGAACTTTTAAGCGGTAAACCGGTAATTTCAAAAGAAAACCGTTTGGATCACGTCCATTTCTCTTGAACTACAGACTTTGGAATAATGAGGACTTGGTACCCGAGCAGTTTTTTTGCTCAAAATAGTGCGGATTCAAGTTCCTGCATCTGGAAGAAGTCTTTTGTTTTTTTCAGGGCCTTTTTTTCGTCGAAATCCTTGCAGGTATAAATGACGCAGGAGAGGAATTTTTTACTCGACCAGACATAGAGCGAGATGCCCGAATCGATTAAGGGGACGAAGGCATCATATCCCTGATTCTCTTCTTTGCCCATGCCTGAGGGGGAGAAAATAATCGGTTTGCCATACATCCTCAGGCTTAGAGCTGAGCATATTTCTGTGAAAAAACTCTCGATGGTTTTTTCATTCACTTGAGACTGGTAATAACCTTCAATAAGGAACCTTTTTCTCAAAATATCTGGTGCTAAATCTTTCATACAAGGGTTCATCTAAATGAAGTTCATTATCTTAAGGAGAGAGGCTTTTTTTATCTAGAAATCTCTATTATTGATGAATTATTTCGGATCGACTATTTCTTAGAAAAAAAGTGAATGGGGACTATGGAAAGTCTAAAGAACGCTCTTAGAAAATTTATTTGTTTACTGAGTGTGGTAGGTGTTTCTACTTGTCAGGGCGACGGTCGTTTTTTTCCTGTCTGTTCTGGGTATTGTGGCCATTTTTATTTAAATATCGAAGGGGGGTATCGCTGGTTGTTTGATATCCCTGAATATGATTATGGCTTTCAAGGTGCTGCAGCAGCTTTACCCACTCCAGTTGCAGGACCGCTGTTGTTCACGTCCAAAAATCCTAGAGGAAGTTATTTTGCCCCTTCATTGGGTGTTAGCGTACCACTATGTGGCTGCCATTGTTTAGTGCCCGATGCTCTATCGGTCGATATTCTAGGAAATTTCTTTTATGCTAGTGAGAAAAAAGAGTTTAACTTTACAAACCCCAATACTATGGCCCTTGTTTTTGGCACGAGCTTCATTGTTGCTGTAGCCCCTACCAATGTACAAGACGGGAGGGTAGTCAGTCGCTTTCGATTCAATACGGGGCAGGTGGATATCGCTCCGCGCTATGCCTTTAGAGTAGGATGTTCTCCTCTCATGGTGGAACCCATTTTGTCGTATGCATACAATCGGTTTATACAAACCTTCGATACCAGTGCCCGTTTCCCGGTTTTGGGGAATATGACTATAAGTATCTACCAAGAACTTGCCACGTTTTATAACGATCTGGGTGGCGGTGTTAGGTTTGTGTATTCTCCCTGGTGCAATATTAATCTTTTTATGAAAAATGCATTCTATTATTCTTGGGCCGAGTCCCATCTCCATTCAGGATATTTTAGGAACCAACCTGTAACTGCTTTCTACACTCCAGATCAAAAGAGAGAAGTGAGTTCATGGGCTTACAAGGGGTCGTTAGGTATCGACTACTATCTTTGTCGCCTCCATTTAGGCGTAGTAACTAATTATGAGTACCGCAATTACCTGCCTGCCGTTTTAAACCCTCAAATCTTAGCCATCGGTGGGGGCGCACTAATCCAGAACACGGCATTAATCGTAAGGACCAACTCATTGCATAGCCTCTCGATCGGCGGCTACGGTGGATGGAATTTTTAACTATAGAAAAACAATCAAAAGAAAAGATACAATACACGCATTCACAACGAGGAGAATGCAATGAGTGCGATCGCAATTAGGAACGGGCAAGGAACCTGTCGAGTTTGTCAGATAACTAAAGATTTAGATAAGTTAAAGAGGTGTTCACAATGTCGAACAGCTATTTATTGCGGAGCAGAGTGTCAAAGGAAGGATTGGAAAACCCATAAGCTCGAGTGCATTTCATTGGAGCTGAAAAATTTAGCAAGAAAGGAGATCCCGGATGAGAGTACATCTCCTCTCGCAGCTATAGAGGGGATGAAGCTTAATACAACACAGATCATGGGAACTCTCGAACGCCTTACCAATACTCTCCGCGATCTTAAACTCAACTATTAATTTTTTTCGGTGCTGGAAACCTTTTTTAAACGCAACCTAGTTTTCTTTCTGGTTTTCTTCTTTAGCACTGCTGCATGGGGAGAAGAGATTCATTTTGAAGCTGCGACTTTGGAGCAGGCTGACTTTCTAACCAATTTGGCTATGGAGGCCAATAGCACTTATCACTATCGCAACGTTTCAGAAAGGGATGCGAAAAAGGTTTTCCTCGTCGAAAAGATCCACTTTGAAAAAGGGATCGTACGAGTGATGAAAAAAGGCGATGAGATTATCGGCTTTTATGGGTTGATGACGGCTGGTGAAGGAGAGAGAAAAATAAACTTATTAACGCATCTTTTTCTCAGAGCCGATTATATCGGTAAAGGATATGGGAAGGCCCTTTTTAAAGAGGCCATGCGAGTGGCAGAGGAAGAGCTCTACTGGGAGGCTCTCCTTTGGGAGAGCGATCCCCATGCAGCGTGGTTCTATAAAAAAATGGGAGCAAAAAAAATAGGGGAAAACCCTTGCCCGCTCAATCTGGCCTATCGAGCCCCCGTTTTCATCTACACCTTGGGGAATCCATCATGAACGATGTAAAAAAAACGGATGCTATAACGGGCATGGCAGCGGTCCGCACGCGCCTGGCTGCCGACCGCACGCTCATGGCCTGGATACGCACCTCTTTTTCGATGATTGGCTTTGGTTTCGCCATTTTAAAATTCTTTGAATTTATCCTCAGCGACCCTTCTCGTAGTATCCGCAGGGTGCACGCAAGCGCTTCATTTGGCGCTTTTTTGATGCTCCTTGGTGTACTCGCTCTCATTCCTGGAATGATCGAACACTACAAAAATCTCAAAGCTCTACGAGAGATCGATCCTTCAAGTCCGCGCTGGAGCTATGCTTTCTTTTTCTCGATTTTGGTGGGCATTATCGGAATTTATGCCTTGCTGAGCAGCATTACCATTAAAGATTATCTTTAGCGTTTCTTCTTCCAATAGGGCTCTTAGTTTATCTCGATCTAATTTCGGAGAAAACCACCATTCGAATTGGGCGATGGCCTGGTTAACAAACATTTCATAGCCATGTATGAGAGTGCAATTTTTTTCTTTTGCATGGAAAAGGAAAGGGTTCATCATAGGACGCGTTTTAATGTCCATGACGATGCGATAGGGCTTGAGCGCCTCGGGAGAGAGGGGAAGGGGACTTGGCGTCGTGTTGATGAGAATATCGTAGTCTATTTCCTTTAGTAGTTCGAGGCTCCCTCCTTGAACGCCAAAGGTCTTGGCTAGTTGCATGGCTTTTGCTTCCGTCCGATTGAGCACAATAACATCGGCTCCTCGCTTATGCGCTTCAAAAACGATCGCTCGAGCGGCGCCTCCTGCGCCTAAAATAACGACCTTTGCTCCTTTTACTTTTTTCTTCTTTTCAATGGCGTCTAAAGCCCCTTTGCCATCGGTATTTTTCCCTAACAATTTCCCCTCATGAAACAAAATGGTATTAACTGCCCCTATCTGCTTCGCTTCTTCATCGATCTTATCGAGAAAA
>JBIOXR010000023.1:0-4679 GCA_044869735.1 Chlamydiales bacterium | reverse complement strand
AGATTGGCATTGGAGGTTCTGATCTCGGACCACGAGCGCTCTATATAGCGCTTAAGGCTTACCAGAAACCGGGAAGGAGGGTCCATTTTATCTCCAACGTCGATTCCGATGATGCTGCTGCCGTCTTAAAAGAGGTCGATCTTGCCAAGACACTAGTAGTCGTGGTTTCCAAATCGGGCACTACACTTGAAACACTTACAAATGAAAAAATTGTACGGAATCGCTTTGAGCAAAAAGGACTAAAACCCAAAGACCACTTCATTGCCGTCACGGGAGAAAAGAGCCCTATGGATAATCCCCAACATTATCTTGCCTCTTTTTATATCTGGGACTTCATCGGAGGGCGTTATTCGGCGACATCGATGGTTGGTGGAGTCATGCTCAGCTTTGCGCTTGGGTTTGATCAGTTCATGAATATCTTAAAAGGGGCCAATGAGATGGACCGCATTGCCCTAATCAACGACCTCCATCAAAATTTACCACTTCTCTCTGCTCTTCTTGGGATCTGGAATCGCAATTTTCTCCACTACCAAACGGTAGCTATCCTCCCCTATTCTCAGGCTCTTCTACGCTTCACGGCTCACCTCCAACAATGCGACATGGAGTCCAACGGCAAGAGGATCGACAAACTCGCCCATTCGGTCGATTTCGACACGGGGCCGATCATTTGGGGAGAGCCGGGCACGAATGGGCAGCACTCCTTCTATCAGCTCATCCACCAGGGAACAAATGTCATCCCCATCGAATTTATTGGTTTCAAAGAGAGCCAGTACCGCGAAGATCATCTCGTCAAGGGGACGAATTCACAAGAGAAACTTCTCTCGAATCTTTTTGCACAGTCCATTGCCCTTGCCAAGGGGCAAAAGAACAACAACCCCAACAAGGTATTTCCCGGCAATCGTCCCAACAGAATTTTACTGGGCAAACGCCTCGATCCTTTCACCATGGGATCTCTTCTCGCTTTTTACGAACATAAAGTGGCATTCCAAGGGTTTTGTTGGAATATTAACTCGTTTGATCAAGAGGGAGTGCAGTTAGGAAAAGTTCTCTCCAATAAAATCATCGATCTCTTTGCTGCAAAGCGGCAGGGAAAGCGTGGAGAGAAATTTCCCGAAGCCGAAGGATTGCTCGATCATCTGGAGAGCCTCTGATAAAGAGAATTTCCCCCTCCGCTGCCGCAAATCCTTCGAGCTTTCTCTTCCCTTGTAAAGTGGCAGCTTCTGGTGCAACGACTAGTACCCCAATATTTTCCCAAGAGTAAGTCAAAGCCGTTTCGGAAACCGTTTTAAATGGAATCTGAAGATCTTCCAAAGCGTGCATAAGCCCCATCGTCTCCTTCCACCCCTCTTCTAGATGAGCGGAGGGAAGAAAGAGGGCAATAGGGCTCTCTTTTTCGAAAGGAAAAGGAGGAGAAATAATCGAAGAAAATGGAGAAAAAAAATCGGAAGAGAGGAGGCGTAGCTCCTCTTCTTTCCCCTGCCTTTCGAAATATAAATAGGGAATGATCTCTTCAGGAAGTAATGAGAGTAGATCGCACAAGAAAGAGGCGCATGTCTCTTGGCAAGAGAATTTCCCACCTTCTTTGTAAGGATAGTTGAGGCTTAAGTCGACAGGACCTCTATAGAGAATTACTCCTTGAGATCTTCTGATCGGGAGCAATGCTTCGACAAAGCAATGGATGCCCAAAGCCAAGCTTTGCCACTGCCCTTCATCGGAAAGGGGTAAGGGAAGTTGGTCAAAAAGCCCCAACTGCAATTCAAAGAAAAAGGGGGTTTTTGTAGTTGCTATTTCTTCCTTTTTTTTGGAGAAGTCGAGGCGCGACCCTAGCGTCAAATCTACAGCGATGAGCTCTTCTTGCATGCAGAGAACCTATGATAAAAGAGAGTTTTGCCCATCTGCTTCCAGAGCGATTCAAAATAGGAGGAGCCATACTCGGGCCATTCTGTGACGTAATAGGGGAAAGGGAAAGTAGATTGAAAAGCTCTTCCAGAGAGAAAAAGGGAGCGGGTGGTGTGAGAAGTGCGCGGATCGTCGGTTGCTACTGCGACTCCTCCTTCTTTCTTTACGATCCGAGCTAATTCTTCAATAAAATGGGGAGTAATCAGGCGATGTTTGGCATGCCTCGTTTTTGGCCACGGATCGGGAAAATTGATAAAGATTTCCTCTATACTCTCGGAAGAAAGGTAGTGGGAGCTAAATGTAAAGGCTTCTCCACATACGATGAACAGATTGCGCACTCCAAGGCGTCTCGCTTTTTGCCAGATCTGTTGCACACGATCGAATCTTTTTTCCACTGCAATCCAATTCACCGATTTGTCTTGTGTGCACTTATCGACGATCCACGAACCATTTCCACTACAAAACTCAAGTTTAATGGGATTTTCATTGCCAAAGAGATTAGGCCATTCAGGGAGTGAAAAACTCCCGTAATCTCCGTAATAAGGAGGGATGAAAAAAACCTCTGCCGCAATCGTAGGAGTACGTGATTCCCACGCATAGGGAAAAACAAGTGTATCCATCCGGAAGAGTATAACTTCCGTCAATTTGCTTTACCAGTGGTAATACCAGTAAGGGCCGTAATAGTAGTTATAGACTCTGTAGTAGTAATAAGGGTAGTAATAGGGTCTATAGTAGTACCGGCTATAATAAGAGGGCCTAGAAAAGTAGCAACTGTCGAGATAACCGCATGAACGCCTATAATAGGGCTTGCAACAACCGACGCATCCTCCCCGCAACACAGTTTCTGTTTTCGATTCTGTGGGGACGACCTCGAGCTGCATGGCAATGCATGTTAGAAATAATGCAGCTAGAAAATTAAACAAAGTAATTCTAAATTTAAAAATGTGCATTTAATTCACGTAATATTGTTTTTTATAATATTACATCTTTAAAAATATTACTACAAACTTAAAAGATTAAAAGAGGCATACCCACGAATGGATATGCCTCCGGTAATAAAAACCCTCTTACGTCCTACTGGCAGTAATAAATGTTCGTTCCGTAGGCGTTGACTGAATAGCATTGTCTTTGATATCTAGTGGCTTGATATCGTGGACGCGGATAGTAATAGTCAAACTTATCAGGATAATAGTAATTGAAAGGACGTCTATAGGAACGATAGCTCAGTGGTTGAGTTCTCTCTTTTTCCACTTTTGGAGAGTCGGCAATTACTGACAGCGCTAGCAGTACACAAGCTAGCAATGATAAGAGGGCGCTTCGCATCTTATTCATTTGTTCCTCCCCACTTTAGCTTTCTTACCAACCATAGGAATAATAGCTATAAGGACGAGAATAGTAGTAAGGATAGTAACCATATCCATAGTTATAATATGGGCTATAATAATAGCTTCTACCATAACCGCCATAGCCATAACCTCTTCCATAGCCATAGCCTCTACCATAGCCATAGCCTCTTCCATAGCCTCCTCTGTAACCTCGGCCTCCATAGAAACCGAAGCCCACACCACTGGTGAGCACCTGCTCTATCTTAGCGGCTCCAACCTCAGCCTTTGGAGCAACGCCTACTCCCAAAGGAGCAAGAGCCAGAATAACAGCAGCTAAGCCTTGAAAGAGAGTAGTTTTAAAATTAAACATACTTACCTCTTATTATTATTTTTAATCTAAGGAGTTTTTCCCCCACATTAAATTATAGAAATTTTTTGAATAATTAATCTATAACTATCTCAGAAAAAAATACTTGATAAAGGCGGAGCGCTAGGTTATGTTAAAATTTAACCAACTCGAGAAAACAGCAACCAATTTAATTTCAGTTACTTATGCAAAACTTAGGCAAGTTGCTATTTTTCATAGGCTTAGGATTAGTTATCTTTGGTCTGTTATTTTGGAATACCCAAAAAGGAAAAGTCACAGTCTATTTTCCTCTTGCTGCCTCTCTTCTCATTAGTCTTATTCTCACCATTGTCATCAATCTCCTTCTTTGGCTCTTTAGAAAATAGCCCTATCCAATAAATTAATTTTTTCTTTACTCTCGATTCAATTTTTCTTTATAGCATGCAAAAGTGCCTATTTTTTTCTTTCTATTTCTCGTTTTCTCCTCTCTTTTTGCCGAAGCTCCCACTCTAGAAGTTTCTCGCAGCAAAAAGTTTTTTGACGAACAGAAAAATCACTTTCTCACTTCTAAATGTAATACACCTTTTAGAGTTAACACCTTCACGGGAGAATATAACGAAGAAGAGATTGATTTGATCGTCGCGGGGACTCAACCTCTCTCCTTGCGTCGCTTTTACGATCACCGCTCGCCAAGAGATAATCGATACGGCCAATGGAGAATCAATCCCGAATCGCAATTCGTTGCCAATTTTGAATACAAACATCAACCGATCTTTGCCGCTATTGGTGAAGCGGATGGGAGTGTCACCCTCCTAGAAAAAAACGTAGAAACCATCATCAGCAAAACGAAAATCGGAAAAACATTCAGAGTAGATGACAAAAGTCTAAAAAATTATAGCCATACGCAACCTAATGGCCAAGCACATCCCCTAAATACCTTTTTTTCCTACACGAGAGTCCAAGATCCTAAAAATCACAAACGCTTTCTATATAAAGGTGAGATCACAGACGGCAGTGGACGCAAGAGGAGCTTTAATTCCGACATGCACAGCTGGGTCGATGTTTTTCATAAAAAAGTGGCTCCCTTTGGCATAGGGGTGGAGCAGACA
>JBIOXR010000022.1:0-6792 GCA_044869735.1 Chlamydiales bacterium | reverse complement strand
CCAACTCCTTCAACCTTTGCTTACTCTCCTGCAAGCGCTTCTTGTTGATGGTATAGCCCTTAACCAAATGGTCGCGCAGAACGTTTGTTGCCCAGATGCGGAATTGAGTGCCTCTATGCGAACTGACTCTATACCCTATTGAGATGATCACATCTAAGTTGTAATATGTTACTTGATAATTTTTGCCATCCGCGGCAGTTGTCCGGAATTTCCGGATAACTGATTCTTCAACCAGCTCTCCCTCTTTAAAAATATTTTGAATGTGTTCAGAGATGGTTCGTTTGTCTTTATCGAATAACTCACATAGCTGTGCTTGATTTAACCAAACTGTCTCATCTTGAAGGTTCACTTCGATCTTTGTTTGACCATCCTCTGTCTGATAGAGCAAAAGAGAGCTGTCTGTAGGAATAACATTCATCTTTTTCAACAATTGTTTTTGTTTAAGCGATTAGCATAACTGGATGTAGAAAAAATTTCTACCCTAGAAGCCACCACTATAATGCGGAGCATTTAGTGGCGGAGCAGTCACAGGTGTTCCTCTTTGGTTGCTCTTTTGAGTAGCATCTTGATGGCTTCTGTGGGGCTAAGGGATTCATAAATGACGAGATAAACGGCTTCCGTGATGGGGAGCTCAATTTCCGCTTTTTTAGCTAATTGGACTGCCGATAAGCACGTGTACATCCCCTCGACGACCATGCCGATCTTCTTTTTAGCTTGCTCGGGTGTGAATCCTTCGGCGATGAGCTTGCCAAAGCGGTGGTTGCGGCTTAAGTTGGACAAACACGTGACGCAGAGATCTCCCATGCCGGTCAGACCCGATAAAGTTTCAGGGCGTGCTCCATAACTCACGGCTAATTTCCTTATCTCGTGCAAGCCTCGAGTCATTAAAGCCGCTTTAGTATTATCTCCAAATCCCAAACCATCCGAGAGGCCGCAGGCAATGGCAATGATATTCTTTAGTGCACCGCCCAATTCTACTCCCCGGATATCGGGATTGGGGTAAACGCGGAATGTTGGAGTAGAGAAAGTCTCGTGGATAAGGGTAATGATGGAGGGTTCATAGGCAGAGCAAACGACTAGAGTGGGTAAGCCTCGAGCTACCTCTTCAGCAATAGAGGGGCCACTAAGCACGCCAATTTTCTTTTTACTTGCTTTCCCCAGAACTTCAACAGCAACATCGCTGAGGAGTAAACCCGTGTTTTGTTCTATTCCTTTCGAGGTCAAAACAACAGGACACTTTGGAATGGCGATCTCTTTGACTTTCTGAAATACTTGTCTGATCCCTGCCGATGTGACCCCTTCGACAATGAGATCTTTGTTTAATAAAGCCTCTTTGAGGTCTGTCGTCAAATGGAGTTGGGGATGAAGAGGGTGGCCAGGTAGTTTGGGGTGCTCTTTTTTGGTGCGCAAAGTTTCAATGAGTTTTTTTTCTATGCTCCACGCCGTGACTTTGTGTCCTTTGGAAGCTAATAACTGTGAGAGTGTATAGCCCCAAATTCCAAGGCCTAGGTACCCGATATTTAGGCCTCGAGATAGCCTTCTCCTACTTCTTTTCCTCTCCATTTTTCCTTGATCCTCTCCGTGGGGTAATAAAAGCGCGGGTCGAGCTCCAAGAGGGCTCCTTCCCGAGGAAATGGCTTTCCTGTCAGGGCAGTGCACACTTTCCGATCGAATAGCGCCAGCGCTGCCTGTACCGAGATGATGCTATCCTCACCA
Source organism: Chlamydiales bacterium (assembly GCA_044869735.1). Lineage (GTDB taxonomy): Bacteria > Chlamydiota > Chlamydiia > Chlamydiales > JAAKFR01 > JBIOXR01. The sequence goes on along the minus strand of JBIOXR010000022.1, from coordinate 5,076 downwards.
TAGAAATTTTTCAAGGGAGCAAAGGTTTCATCTCTCGGATAAGCTATAACCTCGACCCTCTCTGCAAGAGGAAGTGCATCAAAAACGTAATGTTCGAATTTCCATGCTTCGCTTTGCGCATCCGTTTTCTTTTTCTGACAATGAAGAGGCAACGGATGCATTGCTGCCCTCTTCATAAATTCAAGCCTGAAGCAAAAGGAAGAGATATTGGCTAAGTGGAAATTAGAAGAGGCCTTTTGCATCTCACTTAATTCGGAATATTCGACGACGCCTATTTTTTCTTCTTTTCTGACTATTAATCCCACTTTCTCGTGTCGATTTTTTCTCTCCACCGCTTTTATGACCGCATCACTATTAGTCGAACAACAGCCACCTACCAGCTCGGCATCAAAAGGATCGCCTAAAGGATTATCTATTTGTAAAAAAAGGACGTATTCTATCCCTTCTCTTCTCCACTCATCGAAAAGCCCTGATGCCACGAAAGAGGAGAAAACAGCCCCATTGCCATTGGGTCCCGTGGTAAGCACATTCCCCTGCAAAAGGAGATGTCCTTGAGCATCGAGAAAAGGCAACTCGGGTTGTTCAAAAAAAGAGAGTTGAGAAGGAAGCAAGCCAAAAGAGCTTGATGTGGAAAAAAAGTGTTGCGTAGTTAAAGAATTAGCAGGCGAGACCATCACGGCAACCTTTAAAGGAAGGCCATGTTTATCACTAGCCGCACGTACTTTTTCTGCAAAGAACTGAAAGAGGCTTTTCTTTCTCACCGCTGTGATGGGAAAACACCCTTTAGGCCCTTCAAATCCAAGCCTTGATCCTTGACCTCCTGCGACGATCAGAGCCGCCACTTTACCCTTTTGTATCAATTCTTCCCCAAGGTCCGCCCAGCAAGGATTTCCTTTTTGATGAAAATCTTTAAGAGGAGAAACTGTTTTTTCCTCATTCCCCATGGAACATGTTTTTCTCTGGGCAAAGAAGATCTTTTCATCAATGGCAAGGATCTGAGCAAAAAGAGAGACTTCGTTTAGGCAGCAGACGTTTTCTATTAAATGATCTTCACCCAAAGTTTTGAGCTTGTCTATAGCTGCGGATTGTAAAGTCATCTAAAAGTGCAGTCTGTTTTTTAATCTCTTGTTTGCGAAATCGATCATAACGCAATTTTAGGATCTTTTCGACGATTTTTCGCTCCCTATCTACCTCAATTGCTTCTCGTTGCTTTATACGTAGCTCCTTGCGAGCCTGAGCGATCGACTCATAAAGAACCTCTTTTTTCTCGTAAACCTTTACTAGATGCTCTTCAAGGCGAGCGAGATACTCGAGACTACCTCGGCTATCTATCATAACAATTTCTTTTTGAATTTCTTGGAGTTGCTGTTCTCTGCCCTTAAGGATAAATGCAAGTCTTAAGCACTCTTCTCTCGAAATTTTTAACTTTTGCTCTTTTAATTTTAAAAGAGTTAAGAGAAGAGAGAGGTTATATTTTGCCATGGATTATCTTTCTCAATTGCTCAAGGGTGTCAGCGAAAAGAGAGGCGTCTTTTTCTTCCTGTTGGAGAAATTGCCGGTAGATCTCTCGTTTTTCTAAGGCTAGGTCCATGGCATGATGTGCCCCTTTGACATAAGCTCCTAAAGATAGGATGTCTTGTGCTTCTTTTATCAGGGCAATCTCTTTGCGAGAAGCAGCGGCTAACCGCTGATGTTGGTCTCCTACGACTTCTCGCATGACGCGCGATAAACTACGAGGAATATCGATGGGGGGATAGTGAGAAAGAGAAGAGAGCTCTTGAGAAAGAAAAAGATGCCCATCGACGAGAGAGCGCATTTGCAAGGCAATCGGATCTTCCCATTCCTCACCCTCTGTTAGTATCGTATAAAAAGCGGTGATCGACCCCTCCTTGCTATTGCCTGCACGTTCTAAAAGTTGGGGCAAAAGTGAGAAGACGGAAGGGGTATAGCCTCGGGTCGTGGGAGGCTCTCCAATGGCGAGTCCAATTTCTCTCCGCGCAAAAGCAAAGCGAGAAATCGAATCCATCATCAACACGACCTCTTTTCCCTTGTCGCGGAAATACTCTGCTATGGCAGTCGCGGCAAATGCTCCCATGCTGCGGAAAAGAGCAGGTGTATCGGAAGTGGCCACAATGACGACAGAACGCGAGAGGATTTTCTTGTGTTTCTTGAGAAATTCCCCCACTTCCCTTCCCCTCTCTCCGATGAGGGCAATCACATTGACATCTGCCTTGGCATGTGTAGCGATCATCCCCACTAGTGACGATTTACCCACTCCCGCGCTTGAAAAGATCCCAAGCCTTTGCCCTTTTCCCAAAGTCAAAAGGGCGTCAATCGCACGAATTCCCGTGACAAAGGGAGTTTCAATGTTCTTTCGATCTAAAGGAGAGGGTGGTTTGTTGATAAGAGGATAGAAGGCTTCCCGTGGAATTTTTCCCTTCCCATCTAAAGGATGTCCGAAAGGATCGATCACTCTTCCCAAGAGAGCACTTGAAACAGCAATGCCCGGGGTTATCTCTTCGGGAAACACTTCGCTTCCTGGAGAGATCTCAAGAGCATCGGTAAATGGCATGAGAAGAACTTTTCTCTCTTTAAATCCTACGACTTGGCAGGGAATTCTCCTCCCTTTTTTTCCCACGACAATGCAAAGTTCTCCTAAGGAAGTTTTGGGTCCTATAGATTCGATCAGCAGCCCAATAGCTTGAGTAACCCTCCCACTCCATCTAGGGCCCTGCCACGAAGCCGCCTTTTCGATTTCATTTTTTAAAAGCATAGGCCTCCTCAGCAGGAGTGAGAAGACGTGCTCGGAGATCTTCGAGTTCCCTGGCAATCGTTCCACTCAAAAGCGCCGAAGGAGTTTCGATTCTCACATCGCCTCTTTCGAGTTTCCCATCTGGTAGAAAGGCCACTCTGCTCTCCCCATAAGTGACGATCTCTTTTTCTAATAAGACGAGATCTTCACAGGAGAGGTAAACTTTTACCTCTTCCCCCGAGGTTTCGTTTATAGCTGCATTGATATAGGTATCGATCAGTTTGGCAAGAGCGGAAGGAGCACTCAGTTCTTGCCTTACTACCTTTTCACAAATGGTCAGCGAAAGTTCGATAATTTCGGGCTTTAAAAGATTTAAGAGCCCCTTTTTATGTTCAAAAAGATGAAACGCCATAGATTGGATCATGGAGATGAGCCCTTTCAATTCTTCCTTATTAGTCGTATTTGGAGGGGCAGAAATATCTCTTGAGAAGACGAGCCTACCATTTAGTGAAAGGAGAGCCCTTTTTTTTACACTAGGACGTGCGATCACTCTCATGTTACTCCTCCTGTCCCTCGGCACGTGCTTTTAAAATCTCTTGCTGAAATTCTAAGGGGAACGCTTCGAGCAACTCTTCGCCCTTCTCTTTAGATAGATAAGAGAGCATGGAGGCAATAGTGAAAGGATCTTCCTGTTTCAAAGATTGGGCAAGTTTATCCATGTCGATGGAGGTATTTCCTTTTGCTTCCCGAAACTCTTTTCTTTTTTTTGGCAAAAGCAGGCAAACGAGAAGGAGTAACACAAGGCCAAAAGAGGAAAAAAAGGAGATAAAAGGAAATGACCTTTTCTCTTCTAATGGCCCCTCTACTGGTCCGATTTTTTTAAATTCACAAGGAGTCAATGATAATGAAAAGGGGAGGTGGTAACCCGTGAGCAGAAAACGAAGGTGCTTATCAATCACTTCTCCATCCTGTAGTTCCTTATCGAAGAGCAAAGAGACCCTAATTTCATCATCGACATGACACGAAAGAGTAAATGCCCCCTCTCCCCACGTTTTTTTTAAAAGATTATCCAGTTCGTCGATAACTCTATTTTCCAGGACCATTTTTTCATCGCTCTTCTCCGTAGTCTGATAGACCCTTCCCTTGGTATCTGAAATGGCAATCTTATGTGGTTTCAATCCTCTCACTGCCCCTGCTAAGTGGTAAGAGATGGCGCCAATTTGGGAGGGGGTGAGGTGGGCTTCAGGAGAGAGAGTGACAATTACTGAGGCCTTTGCCTCTCCCTCTCCAATGCGAAATAATCTTTCTGAAGGGATGTCTAAAATCACACGGGCCTCTTGGATAGCTTCAAAGGTTGCCAAGTCATTCTCTAGTTGTCCTTTTAATGCCCTCCATTCCAATACTTGAAGCTCCTTTTCTCCTTTGATCCAAGTAGAGGTATCGAACAACTCAAATCCCTTTGAAGGCTCTTTTTCTCCCCCATTTTCTATGGGAACCACTGCTTCATTTTTCTCCCCCTGTTTTAAACAGAAAAAAGCAAAGAGAAGAAGTATCAAAGAACCGACAACAAACCCTATAATTTTTTTATTCCATTTTACTTGTTGGACCAGTGAAAAAAAATGTTGGATCATCTTTTATTTTCTTATAAAATACTTTCCCTCTTACTAACAAATAATCAAGTTTTGCGCATTCTTTATCCTTATAACGAGATTTTGCCCAAAAAAAGGGCTCATGATGTGTACATTGTGAATCAGTGCCAAGCCTTTGGCGAGGCAGGAGACGAAGTCCTTTTGCTCTCTGGCAGAGGGTCCGAAAGCGATGATCGCCTTAGGAATCATTATGGGATTCCACATCAGAAGTTTTCTATCAAACGTCTGCCTATCGTGCGAAAAAATAATTTTCTTTCCCTTAGTTGGAATAGAGTTTTTTTCCATTTCTGCCAGAGAGAAATCGACGCTTTCCAGCCCGATGTCGTTTTTTTGAGCGTCCATAAACAGGGGAATTTCCACCTCAAAAGAAAAAGAAAAAACACAGTATATGTATATGAAGTGCATGAACTTGCATATTACCCCACCATCGGTGGAGATCCAAAAGCCATAAAGGAGGAGAGAGCCCTATTAGAAAAAGCCGATCTCATCACTGTCACTACAGAACAACTAGCAACTATCTTATTACATCCCCCTTACTCCTTGAGAACTCGCATGGCTGTGCTCCCTCTTGCCGTCAAGGGAAAGCCTCTTCTCCCTCCTCCTATCGATGCCCCATTTACCGTTGCATATGTAGGACAGCTCTATCAAGGTCAGGGAATGGATCTTTTACTAGAA
>JBIOXR010000021.1:0-9807 GCA_044869735.1 Chlamydiales bacterium | reverse complement strand
AGCTTTGACGCGGTGAAAATTATCATTTTAAACTTAATCGACTATGAAGTATTGATTCTATTCAATCCTTTCTTTCAACCTTTATTTATTGCGAACTTTTTCCCTAGAGCGTAACCTATTAATTGCTTTTTTCAACCTATGGAGATTTCTCCAGGGCGCAATGTGAAGTCCGGCACCCCTTTCAATATTTATAACCGAGCTGTATGGTTAGCTATTCTCTTCGTTATTATCCAGCAAGTCATAGGTGCCTCTTCTACTGTCTGGATAGCTGAGCTCATCAAACATCTGCAAGATGGGAAGTTTCCTCTCCTATTTTTCATTTTGTACTTAGGATCTCTCTTCCTCCCTTATTTGCCAGCGGGCATTGCGCTGATAGAAATGGCTAAAGCTAAAGCGAAGGCCAATGTCTCTTTTGTGAACCGCTTTGTCGAAATCTACAAAGGACAAGTAGTCGAGTGGACCAATGGCATGCATAACTCGAATAAATCCTCGATTCTGACAGCTGAGGCTTCACAGACTATTGCAACCTATCTTGACTATGTCTACTACCTCTCTACTTCTAGCATCAGCGTAGCTCTTAATTTGCTCACGATTGCTTTTGTAGTGGAGCCTCTGTTGATCGTCTCCTATGGAATTGGAATCACTTTAACCTGTCTCATTCTCCGGGTGCAAAAGAGATGGAAAAGGGTGTTGGCATTGCGCGCCCAACAGGGGAGAATCAAATGGGTCTCTACTCTGCTTAAAGCTTGGGACAATGTTTTGTTCAACAACCGTTACAATTTTCTACGGTGGCAAGTGAAGGCAAATAAGCGCGCAAAACGCTTGGTGGGCTCGCATCTGAAGCTCGAGGGCTTTAGCCAAGCAGTAAGTTTTGGTATGGCCTTTGTCCTTTTGGCCCCCTCCTTTTTCCTCATCTGCTATTTGACGATCACTCGCTCTTCCGATTTAACGTGGCCTGCGATGATCGTGGTGGCTCTTCCTCGGTTGTTTCAGGTATTGACCTCTTCATACGATATGTTACTCGAACTTTCCGATTTCCCCATGGAGAAGGGGAAACTCTCTACGATTGTCAAAATGCTCGATAGCAATCAACTCCCCGACGAGAAAAAGGCAAGGCTGGAGTTAGAGAGACGAATACAGTGGGACAAAATAGAGGTGAGCTTGGGGGAGAAAGTCTCCCTCTCTGCAAAACATCTTATCGATGCGCTCCCCACCAAAGGGAGAATCACCCTTCAAGGAGAAAATGGTAGTGGCAAAACCTCTCTTCTTCTCCTTATCAAAATGTTACAAGGTGAAGAGGCTTTTTACTTGCCTGCAAAGCACGATCTCGTCTTTCAACTGACGAAAGACAAGCTATCGCGCGGCCAATTGGCGCGTCAAATGTTTAAAGAAATCGTAGGAAATCTCTCCTCTCCCATCGTCCTTTTAGACGAGTGGGATGCCAATTTGGATAAGGAAAACACCGAGACCATTTCTTCCATGGTAAATGAGTTATCTAGGCGGGCTTGCGTGATCGAGTCGCGCCATTTCAAGCATAGAAGTTAGAGTGTGTGCCAAATCCGAAAACAAAGCGATTTTTGATGGTTTTATTTGCTGGTTTAATTAGCCTTTCGAGTGACATAGTTGAGAAACTAGGCCGAGAAAGGCTAATTAAGCCACCAAAAAAAGACGCAAAAAGCGCCTTGTTTTCGAATTTGTGCACACACTCTTAAAGATGGGTTTTTTCTATGCCTTCCTAGCCGCATTTTGCGGTGCCTCTTCGAGCTTTCTAATGCGCAAAACTATGGATTATCCTAGTTCTCCGCAAGGGTATCTCAGTTTTTATTTTTTTATTTGCTTCCTTTTTTCTTCCCTTCTTAGCCTCTTCTCTTTCGAACATGCTTGGAGCCCCTCAATGGTTCTCATTGGTGGTGCGACGGGGATTTTCATCGTCTCCTTGATGAGTCTCCTTAGCCTAGCCCTTTCTCAGGGACCAGCAGGGTTGACTTTTGCCTTCCTTAACTCAGGAGCCATCGGAGCCCCTGTATTGCTTGGGTTAGTATTTAAAAAAGGCTTTGGTTTTGACCTTGCACTGTGGAGTGGAATAGGGATGTTTTTTGTGCTTGTGGGACTGTTTTGGGCCGCTTTACATCAAAAAATGAGGGCTTTTTCGAAAAAATGGTTATTGTGGGCTTTTACCACTTTTCTCTTTCAGGTAATAATTTTGAGCCTTTTCCAATGGAGAGTCATGCTCACGAATGACACGCTCCCTTTACACATTTGTTTACCTTTCCACTGCAAGGAAGCGGAGGGTTTCTGGTTTATGCCCGTAATGTTTTTCTTCGCATTCCTCATCCAAGGCACCATTTTTTTTACTAAAGAGAAACGTTTTTTTAAAAAAGCAGAATGGTTGGGTGGCTCTTTAGGAGGAGTGGCCAACGGCATGTCGACCTGGTTGTTACTTTTGGCAAGCAGTGTAGCTTCAAATAGAGAAAAATCGATGCTCCTTCCCTTTTTTGCCGTGGCAGTAATTCTTTTATGCAATCTTTTTGGAAAAATTCTTTACAAAGAATCAATTCATTGGTGGGCAACTAGTTGTTGTACATGTGGGATTGCTATTGGAGCTCTCTCAAAAATTATCTAGATTTTTTTCTTGTTAAAATTTTAATTTTTCTATAAATCTTCATGAATTTTTGATGAGGAGTGTGTATGAGATTGCTGTTGGCTCTTCTCTTTTGTACCTTTTTTTCTAATATAGAGGCTCACGATGTTCTATCTGATACGGGTGTGGTCTTCAAAATTTTGCCCCGCGAAGATGATGATATGCGCATTGTTTTGGCGGCCCGGAGGCAGGGAGGATATTTAGGCTACCCTCGCAATTATCACGCTCCTCTAGCTCCTAATGAAATTGCCGACATTCGCTATATTGTTACTTTTCTTGCAAACAAGTCTATTATTTCTATATTTAACAACCAATCCAGTCTCGAATCGGCTGGAGATAGAATCGATCACATTCATCCTTTGCGTTTTTTAGAAGCTGTTTTCGGTGATGATGAATTGAAAGTCGGAGTGCGCAATATTCGCAATAAAAGTTTGGTTTGGAAAGATTTTATTGGTGGGGTCAAAGAGAGTCTCACGACGGAATCTAGCATTGGCAATGTCAATGACCAACAACTACTTGATTTTTGTACAAGGCTCAAAATCAGCTACCACAACGTCTCTCCCTTAGTGATGCAAAAACGATGGGATGAGTTTGTGGATGCTCTGATCAAAATCCCGAGAACGGGGGATTACGATCGGTTCGGTTGTTGATCAAATAATACTAATCATTTAGGATGAAAGCATTGCTTCAATTTTGGAGTCCACTTGCACAGTTTCTTTTCACACCTATGCGAGAAGTTCACTGTTTTTTTCATTTTTCCTTTGGTCATTTTGCTAGGTGGCTATCTCACTATAAAGCTTAAAACGATACAAATTTCTAAGTTAAAAATGAGCTTATTGACCCTGATAAAAGATAGGGGCAAAGCCGAAGGGAATATCTCCCATTATCAAGCTATAGCAGCTGTTCTCGCAGGCAATTTTGGGACGGGTAACATTTCTGGAATGGCTGTTGCTCTATCTATGGGAGGGCCAGGGGCTCTTATCTTTATGTGGGTCATGGTTTTCTTTGGCGCCATCATTCAATATGCCAGCTGTTTGCTCGCCGTCAAATATAGAACAAAAGCCGCCAATGATGAGTTCGTTGGTGGACCAATGTACTACCTCTTAGCTGGGCTCGGCCTAAAAAAGGGGGCGATGTTTTTCTCCTTCCTCGTCATTGTTGCTGCGATCGCAGTTGGTGGATTTGTACAAACGAATTCACTTGCCTTGCCCTTAAAAGAAGTAGGTGTGAACCCCTGGATTTCCGGGCTTGTTCTTGCCGCAGGGGTAGGTCTGGTCATTTTTGGAGGGATCAGGCGAGTGGCAAAATTGAGTGCAGCTATAGTGCCAGTGATGGCTTTGCTCTATTTTGGAGCAGCAGTTGCGATCCTTTTCCTGCAATTCGATAAAATGCCTGAGGCGCTCTCCCTTATCATTAAAAGTTTGGGGAGTGGTAAAAGCGTGTTAGGGGGAGTGACGGGATTCGCTCTTACCAAAGCGATTGCTTCGGGTTTTGACCGCGCTATTTTTGCTGCCGATATAGGTACGGGATCGGTCCCTATTTTACAGGCAGGTGCAAAAACGACCCATCCTGTCATCGATGGGGTGGTTTCATTAATCGCCCCCTTTTTTGTGATGCTCGTCTGCACGGCTACCGGTTTGGTTTTAATTGTAACGGGAACTTGGAATGCAGATCTTGAGAGCACCAATATGATTACGGCAGCTTTCACAAAGGGTTTAGGCTCTCATGTGGGAGCGACACTTGTTTTTGTTTCCCTTATCCTCTTTGCTTATACCACCATGATCACATGGGCAAGCTGTGGAGCCAAAGGGGCTCAGTTTTTGTTTGGGAAAAAGGGAGAAAAGGCATTTCAGATTCTCTATATCCTCTTGATTCCATTTGGAGCTACATTGAAAGTGGGGTTTGTCTGGGCTTTTGCAGATGCCGCTTTAACACTCATGCTCTTCATCAATATCTTGGCCATTGCTCTTCTTTCTAAAGAAGTCGTCGCTGATACAAACAAATTTTTTGCTCACAAAATCGATCCTTCTCTAGAATAGGGCGCAGTAAAAGGAGCGCCCCATGAAGTTTAAAAGTTCCGCTTTTTCAGAAGGGGGGTCTATTCCCCGCATCTACACCTGTCAGGGAAAAGACATCAATCCACCACTTGAAATCAGTGGAGTACCCTCTCAGGCGAAAACCTTAGCGTTGATCATGGATGATCCAGACGTTCCGAAGCAAGTACGCAAAGATGGCTTATGGGTCCATTGGGTCGTGTTTAATATTGATCCAAAAACAACGAAAATTGAAGAAAATACACCTCCCTTTGCTACCTACGGCAGCAATACGTCAAAGAAACAGGCCTATATGGGACCTTGCCCACCCGATCGAGAGCATCGTTATTTTTTTAAACTATATGCTCTCGATACGCGTCTTTCTCTTCCCGCTGGTGCCACAAAAGAAGAGGTAGAGGAAGCTATGGAAGGGCATATCGTAGCCGAAGCTACTCTTATGGGCCGATATAACAAGACACCCTCTTAAGTCGTGAGTTTCTTTCTTCTCTGCCAGTAAATAGAGCCGTAGTCATAGGTGAGCTGTTCTCCCGGAGCAATCACTTTGAGGGCTCTGAAAAGAATATGGAAGACCCCGTCATAATATACTGCAACCGATTCACAATTCGGTGTGTCGCTATGGTTAATAAAACGGGTGAAATTCCCCTTTTTTGCGCTATCAATCGTGTAGGCTTTGAAGGAGCGCCACTCTTTGGGGTACATGAAGCAATAGTCATTGATATTGCGAAAAAAAAGATTTCTTCGCCGTACGAGGCCTGCGTATTCTCCAACGCATTGCCAAGGCTGGATAAAATCATCAGCAAATAGACCGTAACCGATTTTTTCATCGATCCAGCGAAGGTGTAGGGAGGGAAAAAGTTCCTCTTTTAAAGTTTTTTCATGTAGCTGTCCTAGCCAAAGAGCTAGTTGACCGATGTTTCCCTTTTTGTGTGCTTGCTCACACTTTTTCCGGATATCTCTTTCTACTTCCCAACTATCAAAGACGAGAGAAGAGAGGTATTCAACTTGGAAAATTTCGGTAAATCGTTTCTTGTCATACAAGAAAAGATCAGAGGCGTCCGCACGATGAGAGACTTTTATTTTCACGTTAGAAATACACCTTTTTCCCCAACCTCTCCTGCGGAGAAACGGAAATAACTGCTGCATCTATTTTATCTTGCAACTTTAATTGAATGGTCCCTAGAGCCTCCTCAGGAGAGTTGCACTCTTGGGAAAGATGGGCAAGATGAATTTCTCTTAAGTCGTCATGGGCCACTTTTTCGAGAAGGGTGGCAGTGGCATCATTAGAGAGATGGCCGCTTCTTCCCAAAACTCTTTGCTTGTAAATAGGTGGCCTTGAGCAGGCGTGCACCCATTCGATTTTATGGTTAGCTTCTACATGGAGATAATGGCAATGTTTTAGGTGATTTTCCACAAGTGTGGTTGCAAAACCAAGGTCGGTGCAGATTCCTATTTTTATTCCATTAGCATGGATAGTGAAGGCCACGGGATCGGGAGTGTCGTGCTGGACGCAAAAAGGATGGATGAGAAGATCTCCAAAAGAGAAATCTTCCCCCGTGGTGAAGATTTTAAATAGAGGGCATTCGTGAAAGGCGGCAAAGATCCCTTTTGCCGTTTCAGCATTAGCAAAGACGGGAATTTTATATTTAAATGCTAAAGTCTTTAATCCAGCAATGTGGTCGGTGTGTTCGTGCGTGATGAGAATCGCTTGGATCTCTTCCAAAGCAACTCCCAATTCTCCTAATTTTTTTTCTGTAGCTTTGGCCGAAATTCCTGCGTCGATGAGGATTTTGGTTTTTTTTGTTCCCAAGAAGAGGGAGTTACCTTTAGATCCGGAAGCGAGCGAGCAAAAACCTTCCAATGGCCACCAATCATTATAGCAAAAGCGACAGGATACTGCATAATCTAGTTTTTTTCATTAGACCTCTTGCATAACTTCATTTCGTCCAAAATCCATGCTTTTTTGCGGGCTTTTTCCTCTTTGAAATTGCCTACACCTTTTGGGTATGGCAATTTCAAAGAGAAAAAATCCCACAAAAAATCATCGAATTTTGGCCTGAAAGCAAGCTACGCAAGAGGTCTATTCATCCTTGCTTTCAGGATAATAGATTTTTCGCGGTTTTGCCCCTTCTGCAGGGCCAATGATTCCATTTTTTTCGAGTGCATCCATGAGGCTTGCCGCGCGGGCATAGCCGATCTTTAGTTTGCGTTGTAAGAATGTCGTCGAAGCAGTTCCTGTTTCAAGCACAATCGATTTTGCTTGAAGATAGAGGGTATCATCGATCTCCTCTTCTTCCTTGTCACCCCTTTCCGGATAATTATCAAAAGAAGAGATGAGATAGTTCGCAGGGGCTTGATGCGCGATGTGAGCTGTGACACGGTTAATATCTTCGTCTCGGATGAAGGCTCCTTGGGCTCTTAGGAGTGTCGAAGTTCCTGGAGGCAAGAAGAGCATGTCGCCATTGCCGAGTAGGGTCTCGGCTCCGGTTTCATCGATGATGATTTGACTATTGACGCGACTCGCCACTTTAAAGGCAATCCGAGAGGGAAAGTTGGCTTTAATGAGCCCTGTAATCACTTCCCGCGAGGGGCGTTGGGTTGCTAAAATGAGGTGAATACCTACTGCGCGTGCCATCTGGGCAATCCTTGCAATGGGAGTTTCAATGTCGGCGGTAGAGATCATCATCAAATCGGCGAGCTCATCGATGATCACGACGAAATAGGAGAGTTTTTCAGGAATGGCTAGGCCAAGGGCCTGTTCGAGGCTTTTATCAATTTTCCTGGTGTTGAACGCAAGAATGTTGCGCATTCCTAGCGAGCGGAAAATCTCATAGCGCCTCTCCATCTCTTTGACTAACCATTGCAGTGCTTTTTTAGCCCCTTCGGGTTCAGTGATGACGGGGGTGATCATATGGGCTAAAGGAGAATAGCTCGTCAATTCGACCTTTTTGGGGTCGATCATGAGAAGTTTGACCTCGTCGGGATGGGAATTCATCACAATCGACATCACAATGGTATTGATGCATACCGATTTTCCCGAACCGGTCGCTCCAGCGATAATGAGGTGGGGCATTTTTGTGAGATCGCTCCACAAATCGTCGCCATTGACCATTTTTCCTAAGAGAAGGGGAATGTGAAATTTTTTCCCCTTTTTTTGGTAAATCTCCAGCATTTCCCTGAAACTCACCTCTTGTGGATGGAGGTTGGGCACCTCGATGCCCACAGCTGCTTTACCTGGAATAGGGGCGATGATGCGGATCGAGTGGGCTTGCATATTGAGGGCGATATCGTTTTCGAGCGCTTTGATTTTTTGAACTTTCACTCCAATAGCTGGATGGACCTCAAAAAGAGTAATAGTGGGGCCGCTTTGGATGTCTCCCACTTTAGCTTCGATCCCGAAGCTCAAGAGGGTTTCCTCTAAAATTTCGGCTTGACGCTTTAGATCTTGAGTTTGGTTTTCGTCGTTTTTTTTCACCTGAGTCAGAAGAGAAGAAGGAGGAAGTGTGTAAGAGGAAAAATCGCTCTTTGTAGAGAGAGGCAAGTCAGGAGTCAAACTGGACGGAAGAGGAAATAGGGGAGGAGGGATCTCTTTTTTTTCTGTAGGCGTCCGTACCGATTCCAACTGGGGAAAAGAAGGACGCTCTTTTAATTTTAGAGAGGGTTTCTCTTCTCCTCCTTGAAAAGGGACCGAACGGGAAGGCGAAGAGATTTTTTTTGGCCTCTCCTTTTTCCGTTTTGAGAGGATCGCAAGCCAGAGATGCCTCCATTTTTCTAAAGGGGGTTCAAACATGAAGTAGAGAGAACCGAGGAAGCTGAGAAAAAAAATGATACACGTGCCACTACTCCCCATGAGCGTTTTTAAATTGTAAGGGGAGAGATCTTTATAAATTCGATAAAAGGGAACGCCACCCAAATAATAACGTAGGCAGTGGGGATCGTAAAATGCCGAGGTAGGGAAGTAACCCGAAAGCACCTTATTTTTAAACAATGAAGAGAATGAGGGGATGGCAAGACTAAAAAGAGATAAAAGAACACAAAGAGAAAAGAGCATGGTACAAAAAAGAGCCGCTTTTTTGCCAAACCCTGAAGGCTCTTTTTTTACCATCAAATAATATCCCATCCAACCCAAGAAAAGGGGGATCAAAAAGCAACAAAGCCCAAAAAGATAGAAAGAGATCCACCCGATGACATAACCAAGCAATCCAAGAAAGTTGTGGGATGGCGACTTTGGTGCAAAGCTCCATTGGCTAAGCAACAAGAAAAAAGCGAAGCTGAGAAGAATAACTCCGCGCAATGAAGAGGAGAAAGATTTTGCAAGAGCCTTTTTACGCATATTGTACTCATCTTAACGGGTCGAAAGAAGGTTTTCAAGAAAAGGGAAATGAGAAGAAAATGGGCGATCGACGGGATTCGAACCCGCGACATTTGGAACCACAATCCAACGCTCTAACCAACTGAGCTACGATCGCCACAAGCGTTCAAGCCAAAGAATCTTTACAAAGAAACATATTTTCGTCAATGGACTTGAGTAGAATGGAAAATTCCTTAAAATCTTCTTTAAATTTACACAAAAGGTACTCATGTCTTTATCGGGATGTGCAACAGGTTATGAAGGGCTTAATGGAACAGTATGGCTCTACGAATTGGGAGAGAACGATCAGGAGTCTTGGGGGACGTATGGTAGGGCAAAAAACTACTACATAAAAGGGTTAAAGCGTAAAGGGTACGATCAAGGAATAAGCGCTCCTTCAGAATTGTATTACCAAAATTTAGAAAATATTAAGAACATCTCAAAACTGGTGAAAGAGTGTCTTCCATTTAAAAATAAGTGTTTCTATTTTATTAACTTAGCAGCACTTATTTATATGATTGGGATCGAGTTTTCTGAAACTTTGGTTGCAGCTACCGAAGACGAGAAAAAGAAAATAAAGATTAGAGAAGATGTAGATTATTTTTTCGACCGGGTGGCGATCTTAAATTTATTGGGGGAAACGGAGAGCGCAATGCCTCTCATTGAGTTCCTTATATCTGTTCGTTTAGAAATGGACAAAGCGTGCCCCGGCCATTCTTATGGGACTGTACTTAAAGTCATCTCATATGCAATTGAACATCCGG
>JBIOXR010000020.1:0-3959 GCA_044869735.1 Chlamydiales bacterium | reverse complement strand
ACAAAGCGAGATGTTCTAGCATCCCTACGTCTAAGAGGATATTTTGCAAAAATTCTCTGGCCGGTGCGATAAAATAATCTCTAATCCATGTGTAAGTATAAACCGGGCTCTCAACAGCTTCTTGGAGCTCTTTCCATCCTGGTTTGAGCAAGAACGCATGTGTGGGTGAAAAAGCAAGAAGCGATTTCTCGGGGTTTGTCTTAAGAAGCTTTTGAACACTCAAAGGGAGTTCTTTCAGCGTATCGATATAAAAAGCAAGCAACTCCGTAGGATTCTCCACCCAACGGGTTCTTTCGGCAGGTAGCGAAGGAGAGCCAAAATAAGCAGTGACGAGGTGTGTCATCGTACCGCCCGAAATATAGGCCCAGGGCTTTCTCTTGATTTGATCTATGTGGTCTAATGGATCTCTTATCGCTGGTTCTTTATAGGCAAGAGAGAGGCGGTGGAAAGACGATTCGAGAAATTCCTGGCTTTTGATCATCAAAATGGCGCTCGTAACGAGCTGGGAAACCTCTTGAGAAAGGCTTTCTGCTTCGGGAAGATGAGAAAGTTCTACTTCCGTCGCTACAAAAAAAGCAACGAGCGCTTGGATATATTCTGCCGCATTCTTTATTGGCGTCCAGAGAGAGGTATTGTTTCTTCCATGCTTATATAAAAGGCGAAACCCTGCAGGAGTATCGTCATATAGACCCACTTCTACGTCGCGCATGGAGGGGTCATACACCTCCTGAAAATAGTCTCTAAATTTCTTCGCATAAAAATTGAGGAGAAAGGGAAAAAGCTCTCGCAATTTAGATCCTTTTAAGTAGGCTTCGTCCCGTTTGATAATAACGCGATTGATTTCAAGTCTTCTCAGATTATACTCCGACTGGATAGAACGCATCTCGGTTTCTGTAGAGGGGACTCTTCCTTCGAGATATTTCGCTTGAGAGAACAGGTAATCGTAATGGCGTTGGTTCTCCTCCATTTCTTCATTTAAAACTTCGATCTTCTGTTGGAGAATATCGTAAAATACCCTTCCTATACCGTTTGGTTCTTCGGCATTTAAACCAAGGCTAGCGTAAAAATTCCATTTGGCAAACTCGGCTTTGCTCTCAGAAAACGAGGCTAAAGTAAATTCCCAAGCTTTTAGGAGGGCATTATCGGTGATCGATTTAAAAGCATGTTGTGCTTTTATGTAACTTTTTAGGAACTGGTCATAAGCCTTTCCCTGGATTCTCGGAGGAGCAGGGAGAGCAAATCCCATGGTGATCTCTGGCTTTTCTTCATTTTCCTTTACTATCTCTTCAGTGAGGTGAAAATAGGAGAGTAAAACTTGTTTGATTAGGGCATCAGGAGTGATGGCAAACGCGAACGATCGAGTAAGTTTTTTAAGGGCAGGGAGGAGGAGAGACCTACATTTCTCTCTTTTTTCTTTCGAGTTCAACTCTTTTTCTAGTACTCCAGCTGCTTCAAAAGCAAAGATGAGCCCTGGTGCTACTGCAAGGGCTTCAAGTGGATCTTTTCCCAAGCTAGATAGGAGAAAAGGTCGTAAAAGTTCTCCGACGCCTGAGCTAGGACAAAGCGGGACTGCATCTTCTTCTCCTTGGTAAATGCGTTTTAACCTCCCCGTACCAATAAGCTCACCTAATTCATTGAGAAATCGGACGGGGAATTCACTCTGCATGAGGATGGCTGGTGCTGTCGCAAAACACGATCCAACGTTCTGTCTTAAACTCGTCAATAAAGCAGACAGAGAGGCTCTTCTTGCATCGGCATCCGTGATAACATGATTTTCTACCAAGTGTAGAGTTTCGCGGATGAGCACTTCAGCATTTCTATTGCCAATGGGCTTGCCGATGCGTCCTAAAGCATACATAAGATCTTTTTCTGTTTCGAGGCGATACAAGACGGAAAGCATATGTAGACGCCCTGCATCATCGTGATGCCTATTCGGCCCTAGAGAAAATAAATGTTCTTTGAGAGCTTGGCCAGCCAGATGGACCTGTTTGATCTCCAATTTCCCCTGATCATCGATAAGATGATTTGCCAACGTCTTGGCTACATAGGCATTCCTCCAGAGAAAACTCGTCTGGATGGCCGTTTTATCCATAAATCGCGAGTAAGAGATGAATTCATTGGAAAAGAGGTGTTGAAAATACGAACCCTCCTTCTTCTTTGATTTTTGTTCGAAAACTCTTTCCACAAATTGGGGATGGGAGAGGGAAAGATTTAGCTCATCACGGCTCATAGCTATAGATTCTTAATCACGAGAAAGGCGATGTCGTCATCTTGCTTGGTATTTCCAATAAAATTTTTTAGATCCTCTTCTAGCTGTGTCGCGATCTCTTTTGCCGTCCCTAAACGACGGTTGCGCAAGAATGCTTTGAGTCTTTCGTAGCCATAATGTTGGTGCTTTTCATTGGTTGCCTCCACTACGCCGTCGCTATAGAGCAAGAGGATGTCGGCTTTGTCGAGCTGAATTTTTTCTGGCTCGATACTCTTTGCTTCCATCAATCCCATAGCCATGCCTGTATGAGACAACGTGATAATCATCCCATTTTCCTTCCTTAGCAACGGAGGAACATGCCCAAAGGAATAGTAAGAGAGCTGTTTCAGTTTCCGATCGTATTTTGCCATGAACAAAGTGACAAACATCCCCTGGTCACCTACATCTTTCACAAAGAGGTTATTCGTCTCTGCCAAAATGGTGCCAAGGTCGTCTGTAAGTGCTACATAACTGCGTAGCATACTTCTCACAGTCAAAGCATAAAGACAGGAAGAAACTCCTTTTCCTGCAGCATCGGCAATGACGAAATAGACCTCCTCATCTGGCTTTGTGGCAATGATATCGTAAAAATCTCCCCCCACCTCTTCCGCAGGAACATACGCTCCCGCTAAATCTATCCCTTCAAGGGTCCCTAGCTGTTCTGGAAGCAGATTTTTCTGTGTCTCTCTTCCAATTTTAAGCTCTCTTAAGTAAGTCTCCTTCATCACTCGTTCATCCTCTTCGCGCTGGATATTTAGCAAGAGAGCATCGAGCGTATTGTTAAATATTTTTCCAAGAGAGTTGATTTCAAAACCAAATTTTTCTTCCTTAAACCGCACGGCATAATTTCCCTTTTTGACTTCTCCCATTAAGTTTGAGAGCTGTTTCAGAGGGTGAGCAAAATAATTTGCAAGAAAGTAGGCAACGGCGCCGCCGCAAATGAATAAGATCCCATATATCAGATAAATGAGAGAAAATTGTCGAACTGAAGAACCGAAAATCACCTCTTTGGGTGAATAGGCGACAAGCGAGAGGTTCATCCGTTCTAGATCCGTTTTATAGGCGATCTGAAGAGTGTTATTAAACATAAATTCAAAGAACGGAGAGTCGTCCGCGCGCGTGATAGGCAAAGGATTTTCAGGTAATTCGTAGTTACCAAAATACTTTGAGTCGAGAATTTGTTTGCGACGCAAGGGAGATATGGGGTTGAAATAGTTACGCAACAGTCCTGGATCGGTAGCAGCAAAAACGATACCATCAAAATTTAACAAGGCGAATGAAATTTCCCTATGCTCAGTTTCCATTGATAAGACTTGGGTCAACTGTTTCTCTAAGGGCGCACCCAACATTAAAATCGCAGGGGGATCTGATGTTAAAGGGTAGAGGACAAAAACCGCCGGCACATATAACCCCTCCTCTTGAGAATATATGTAGCGGAAAATCGTCCCTCCTCCCTCCTCGATGGCAGTTTGGACCTGAACAAAGCTTATATATTCGGTGCCGACGAGTTTTGGGTCTCCTGCTCCAATGATTTTATATCTTCCTTGTTGAAGAGTCGGTTGTAAAATATAGACCTCGAAACTTTCATGCATCTTACTCACATCATGTAAAATGGCATTTATTTTATCGTTGGGGAGGTCTTTGATTTTTTCTGGAAGATTCATAAGCAATGCAAGGGAGGAGAGAAAACCCTCTTTGACGGGATCGAGTT
>JBIOXR010000019.1:0-8396 GCA_044869735.1 Chlamydiales bacterium | reverse complement strand
TGTAAGAAATAATTATGAGTGGGAAATCGGCCATTTTGAGGGGGCGCGCCTTCTTCCCTTCGAGAATTTCCGCGAATTTCCCTCCTATGCAGAGGAGCTAAAAGAGGAGCTCGACCCAAAAAAAGATAAAATTCTGATGTATTGCACGGGTGGTATACGCTGCGAACTCTACTCTGCTTTTTTAAAGGAGAAGGGATTCGAACATGTATATCAACTCGAAGGAGGTGTCATTCATTACGGGCAAAAAGAGGGTAAAAAGCATTGGAACGGAAAACTCTTTGTCTTTGACGACCGATTGGCTGTTGAGATTGATGAGAAGGAGGGCGAACCGATTTCCCTATGCCGCCATTGCCTCCTTCCTTCCGATACGTATTACAACTGTGCGAATATGGACTGCAACGCTCTCTTTCTTTGTTGCCCCTCTTGTCTCGAAACTTATAAAGGGTGTTGTAGACACTCTTGTGGTGAAGGGCGGCTCCGCCCCTATGTTCGCATCGGCAATAAACCATTTTGCCGCAAGCACCTAATTACGAGGTCTACTGATCTTCCTCGATAACTTCTTGGGCTGCGCTTTTAATCGTCTTCAATCCTTCGGGGAAGCCAATGAGTTTGAGTAGGTGGTCGACGTACTGGATCTCAGCTAACAACTGATCGTTGACAAATTCGAGATGGGCAATCTTTTTTTCTAATGCTTTTTCCATGCTTAAATCTCCCTATTAAAGTGGGAGAAAGTATGCAAATGGAATGCCAATTACGATTTCATGTTGGAGGTAAGAATTTGGATGCCGTTGATAAGTTCTGATACTAAGTCACCCCAAGTGATGGTTGGCTTTGTCTTAAGTTGCTTTAAACGCTCAACGAAAGGGGGGAAATGGGTTTGGATAAAAGGGTGTATGAAACCTTTGAATTTATTTTCCTTAGAATGGAATAGTCTCAAATATTTATACCTCGTTGCCCCAAAAAAAGCATCGAATACTGGATAGAATAAAACCTTCCCCACATGTTGAATAAAACTACTCCACTCGGCGTTCATTTTAGAATTAAAAACATGAGGGGAAAAAAAACCAACGAGCATACGGACATCGGTAGCATTAAAAATTTTTGTAAGCAGATGGCTATGAGACACAAGAAAAGAAGAATTTTTAAAAAGAGAGGCAAGTAACTCCCTAGTTTCAGGACCTCGATCTCTAATTTTGGGACTAACAGAGAACTGAAGTGGTCGCAAGGCTAAGAAATAGATTTTTCCTCCCTGTTCTTTTTCGATTTTCTCTACGGTTTTACACTGCTCTTTAGTCAACCGCTCGCGAGGGATCGTATCTTTTTCCATCGACTCAATCACATGTTGCATCAGATCGGTTGCATTCGCCTCTGTTTTCCTAAGGTAACATAAATTACATGCCGGTGCGGTTTGATTGAGAGAAATTTCGAGAGAGTGGAGCTCTTTTTCAATACCGGAACGGACAATATCGGCCTGTGGATTGTAAATTCCATCGAGCTCAGACTTTTTTTTCATTAAATAGAGCTCATTTTCTATTTCCGTATGTGATCGATTGCCAGCAAAGAGAGGGAGGTACTCTAATATGCAGATGATGTGATTAAGGTAATCGCGGATGGTGGTTTGACTTTCCAAGTAATAGTGAAAGAGTTCCTGGGCCAAACGATCAAATTTAAGCCGGTTATCTCCGTCGTACGCTTTAAGAAACAGGAGGGAAAAAAATGCATCAGGAGAGGTCTTTTGAGATAGATTTTTTTTAAGATCGGGTTGTTGGAAGAGTAAGAAAAGAATTTTTGATAAAATTTTTTTTACTTTAAGACTATCAATAGCCGGAAACGCAGCTTCTATCTGAGAAAGGGTTTTGCGCCTGAGTTTTTCAGCGGGTTCTTCGATTAGTTTAGATAATTTGCTATTTTGTAAGGAGGAACGCCTAAAGTTCTCAAATAAGGACCCGATGAGATCATATTGGCCATAATGCACGGCAGAGAATAATTTGCGGCGGGCCAAATTAAGATCGATCTTTTCTGTCATAGAAGAGATAAAATTGTTTAAGAAAAACTGCTGTCCTTCTCGAATAACGGAGAGAATGAAGCTTTTAAGAGCTTGGATTCCTATCCCCATTTCCGTTTTTTGTCTATTCAACTGTGCTTTTGCCTCTTCTGGGTAATTTAATTCCCAATCGAGCTTAGCAGCAGAAAACACCAGCGATTGCAAGGCATCGACAAGAGGAAAGAAAGTATCGATGACCTTAGTTTCAAGCAGAGAATAAGGGAAGACCTCGTCAATTCCCCTAGGATCGTCGGTTTTTCTTAGTGGCTCATGGCAAGGAGGAAGCGGAACAATAGCTCGTCGAGGTTTGTCAATGGGTGTTGGTTTCTGCTCCACGATATCAAATAAGAAACTCGTTTTATCGTGATCGAGAGGAGAAGGAATGCCCTTCAGAGGCAAGAAAGTAGAGATGATTTTAGTTTCAAGCATAGGAGAGGGGAAGACTTCGTCAATTCCCGTAAGATTATCGGCTTTTCTTAATGCCTCATGGCAAGGAGAAAGCTGAACAATAGCTCGTCGAGGTTTGTCAATGGGTGTTGGTTTCTGCTCTTCTAGAGGCGAAGGACTTACTTCTTGCTCCTCGCTGACAAATAATATCGTATCAGACCTTCGACTTTTCAAAAAAAGACAACAAAAACAGCAGGATGCTGCGGCAAATGTGCCTAAGGCTATACTTACGGCCACTGGAATAAAAAGATAAAACCCGCCGGCAATAAAAAAAAGTTGAGGGGCACCCCCTAGAAGCAGGCTAAGCATGCCTCCGGCAAATATTCCTCCTGATAATAGAGATCCACCAGAAATTCCAAGCGCTACCACCTTCCAGTTTCTAGTTAAAGGCCTCGGAGAAAAAATGAAGCCTGCTCGGCGGGTTTCGATTATCATTGCAGTCCGATTAGGAATTGGAGAAATTCTCTTATATAGACAGATTCCTGAAAAGGAGAGAAAATATTTGCGGCATTGTCGATGAGCGGTTTTCCTGATGACGGGATGATTTTAGAGCTAATGTATGGAAAAAAGAGGGTGTTGGTTAATAGTTTGTATTTTTTTGTGTAATTTCTTAGGGGGGAGAGAGGTATGCGTTACTCTAGCGCGTCTCCCAGCTAAGGAAGTAGAAAAAATAGAGACGCTATTTGCTTTCTTTGTTCAAAAAGATAGTCTGGGGTATGTCCTTTTCGGAGAAACAAAGCCAGTGTGCTTTACAGGCATTCCTCTTAACTATAGAGAATATGTACTTCCTTATAGTCTGGAAAAGCCTAAAGAATTTCAGAAAAATATCCGGCTAGGATGGGAAGCTTGGATCCGTCACAGGCATCTCTTCAAACCTAGCAATATTGTTATTTGTGAAGAGTATCAACGCGTGGATGGTGGATGGTTTCTTCAACTATTTTTTGTTAATAAGAAAACCTTGTTTCCACTTCTCGTAAAATATCGCGACGATTTTTCTGAAGTATTGGGTGCCGACTTTTCTCCAGAGAGATTTATCGAGACATTGGAAAAGAAAAAAGTTCTTCGACCTCTAATTTATAATGATCAAAAGTTGTTAGGGTTACTGTTGGGCTTTGGTAGAGAGTCTTCTGCAACATTTAGAGACATGATGCAAGGGAAAGAAGTAAGTGATGAGTTTAAAAAAGTAGGTTATCGCCCCCAAGGGTGTACTATTGTCCCCGTTTGTTTCAGAGCAAATCCCGATTCTCCTGAAGTGAAAGAACTTGTAGAAACTTTCACCAAAGAAATCCAAGAGATAGAGAAGATATACAAAAGTGATCGTTTTCTCACCCATACTTTAGAAGCATTGTGTGGTTAATCAACGAAAATACCTCGCCTTGGCCTTCGGCCAAGAAATGGCGACATTGTCGCCATTGCCGACTTTGTCGGCAGCGAGGCTTTCTGATGGGCTGTAACTCCTCCAATAGTTGGAGGGGATTTCCTATCGGAGATTCATTCTTTCGTAGGTGTTGCGGCTGACGAGTTCTCCTTGGTGGTACCATTCTGTGCGGGTCATTTCGCCCACGTGGATTTTTGTCGGACCGTGCTGCACGCCGTTTCTCCAGTTTACCTCTTGGACAATCTCAGACCCATTGCGAAAATGGAGTTCAATTCCGTGCTTCACTCCCCTCATGAAGGGGGCTTCGCAGATTTTTTCTCCATTTTGAAAATAGGTCGTCGTCCCTTCTTGTACTCCATGCACCCATTGTTCAACC
Organism: Chlamydiales bacterium; assembly: GCA_044869735.1. GTDB lineage: Bacteria > Chlamydiota > Chlamydiia > Chlamydiales > JAAKFR01 > JBIOXR01. The sequence continues at coordinate 4,151 of JBIOXR010000019.1, read as the reverse complement.
GTGTTGGGTAGGCTCCCGATGCAAAATGTCTTGCGGAGTCCATGAATTCGTCCATTTTCATACGGTTCAACAGCAGAAGGGTCCCCATTGGGGAAAAAGACGACTTTTTCTCTCAATTCTCCCTGTTGGATATTATCTTTAGCTACCAACATCCCATCTTTATCGCGAATCACGCGGATTCCTTCTCCTCCAGTAATGCGCGATTCGAGCACATTGAGAGGGGTGTGATATTCTCCTGAAGTGAGTTTTTCATTTTCGTAATTCTCTAGAGCCTGAGGCGTTCCATCTTCATACCAGACTGTCACCTTTTTCAAGATGCCTGTCAGCTCTTCTTGCTGCTTTGGCACGCCAGAAGGATAGTTCTCTACCACGACTAGAAGCTGGCCATTGTTGTAATTTTCCACCTTTTGAATGGTAGCACTGTTGGGGAAAGAATAGGTCGTTTTGCCATGCAAAATCCCACCTACAAAAGAACGGGTAATGGTGACGCCATCGTTGCGCAAATAGATGACCTGCCCGTCTTTTCCCTGTTTTTCCCAATCGGCTTTTGCCACGGGAACGCCATATTTATGTACATAACTCTCTTGCACGATATCGCTCGTTGGTCTGGAATTCCTACATCCTACCAATGCAACCGATAAGAGAAGGAAGAGACTCTTTTTATTCATATTCACCTCACTTATGTAACCCTTTTGACCTGAGTCCTTGCTTTCTTTCAAAAGCTCAGGTTAAGAGGCTTGCATTGAACGTTCGAGATGCTGCGAGATTTCCTGATGCACGCGGTCTACGGTTTCATTGGAAAGAGTTTTTTCTCGATCGCGGTATATAAAGCGCAAAGTCACATTTTTCCTCCCTGATCCTAATTTTTCACTCCGATAAACGTCAAGCAGTAAGGCTTGCTCCAAAAGGGGCTCGGGCCAATCATTTAAAACGGCATAACATTGTTCAACTGGGATTTTTTCCGAGAGTGTCAGAGTGAGATCGCGGTGAGAAAAGGGAAAGCGCGGCAAGGGACGATAACGCATGATCCGAGGGGATATTTGTAGCAGATCAGAAAGATTGAGTTCCGCAAAGAGAACGCGTTGCTTGATCCCTTGGTTTTTTAGAGTTTCAGGATGGATTTCCCCTAGGATGCCTATGAGGCGTCCATCTTGAGAGACTTCCGCTTGCCTGAAAGGATGAAAGTTTGCATAAGTCGAGGGAGATATAAAAAGAGGAGAGAGTTTTAGCGCTTCGAATAAGTTTTCGACGATTCCTTTAAGGTCAAAAAAATCGCTCTCCAGAGTTTTGGGGTCAAAAAAATAGGGAGAGGAGAGACCGGTAAGAAGAATTGAAGCTACAGAAGGTTCGTAGATCTCTTCTTTCACTTTAAAGTGGACTCTCCCTACTTCAAAAAGGCTTAAGTCTGTGATGCCGTGGTCGATGTTTTTTTTCACAACTTCCAACATTCCAGGGAGTAGGGTGGGACGCAAAATGACGTGTTCAATAGAAGAAGGGTTGAGAACGCGAAGAAAAGAGCGCTTGGAAAGATCGAGTGCTGCTGTGGCCGATTGTTCTTCACTAATGAGATCGGCCGTAAGAATTTCTTGCAAGCCTTCCCCCACGAGGCATTCTCTTACTTTTTTTTCAAAGATATAAAGAGGGGAAGAGGGGAGGGTGCCTTCTTGATAAAGCGTCGGATTTTTTGTCGAAAGAAGATCGTAACCATAATAACGGGCCACCTCTTCAACTAAATCGATTTCCTCTTGTATATCTGTTCTATAAGTGGGAACTTCCACATGCAGGGTAGCATTGGAAGCATCCACTTTGTAATCGTGTTTTTGGAAGATCCCTTCCACTTCGCCTAAAGCTAAGTTAGTGCCAAGGAGCTGGTTAACACGAGAAAGGCGTAAGGAAATTCTTTTGGGAAGAAATTGTCTCTCTTTTTTGTCGATCTCTCCGAAAAGGGGGGTACCAGCAGCCCATTTTTCTAGCAGTTCGCAAGCTCTTGCCAAAGCCGGCAAAACCCCGTTGGGATCGATGCCTCTTTCAAAACGGCGGGAAGCTTCAGTTTGGAGACCAAGTTGTTTGCTCGTTCGACGGATCGATTCTCTCGTGAAATAGGCAGCTTCCAAGACGATATTCTTAGTGGATTCGGTCACTTCTGTCGCCGCTCCGCCCATTATGCCAGCGACTGCAGCAGGTGCGCGCTCATCGCAAATTAAGAGGGCCTCTTCGGTGGGGTAGCGCTCCTGACCATCTAGAGTTATAATCTTCTCTCCTGCTTTAGCTCTTCTCACGACGATTTGATGTCCTTTCAACTTCGCGTAATCGAAGGCGTGAAGGGGATATCCATACTCCAGAAGCACATAGTTTGTTATGTCGACTACGTTATTGACGGTACGCAACCCACACTGCTCTATTCTCTTTTTTAACCATTCAGGGGAAGATGCAACCCGAACATTTGCGATGACTCGAGCAGTATAACGGGGGCAAAGATCTTTATCTTCTACAATGACCTTCAACCAACTTTCTGTGCGCTCTCTCTCTTTTTCTTTGAAAACGGGATGAGGGAGGTGGAGCGGAGCTTCTACCAAAGGAGCAATTTCTTTGGCTATTCCCAATAGAGAGGCAGCGTGACCCAAGTTAGGCGTGATGGCGATTTCAATAATCGCATCTCCCTCGTATTTGTCAGTATCGATTTTCTCCACTTCAAGACCGACCATAGTGAGGAGCTCCCCGATTTTCTCAGGAGAGAGATCTAAGGGTAAATATTCTTTAAGCCAAGAAAGTGGGAAACGCATATTTTTCCTACTGATTTTAGGGAGGTAATTTTATATCAGATCCGAGAAATAATTTCATGTTTTGGAGACAGCGAAAGCTCCCGCCAAAACACGGAATTATTTCTCGGATCTGATATACTCGCAAGAAAGAAGTGACAGTGAAAACGAACCATTCTCTTTCTCGGGCTTTTGCCTTTAGCATTGGCTGCAACATTTTCTTTCTTCTCGTTATTCTCTATTTTGCTCTTTTTGACCCTCCGTGGATGCTCCGCTTTTCTCAGCTCCCGCCAAAAAAAGGGCAGCTGAAGGCTTCCCCCTCGTTAGAAGAAGAGATCGCACGTCTTCAATTGCTATCTTTCGATACGCTGAAAAAAAAGTTGAGAAGCGACGAGGAGATAGAACTTGGATATAAAGAAAAAGACCTTGCCCTGGCTCTTCTCGTCGCTCGCCACTATTTCGATATTAAAAGAGCGACCGAAGGGACTCCTCTTAAAAAAATGATAGTTAAATATAACCAATGTGAAGAGATAGAATTTTTTACCTCTCTTTCTCCCTTCCTATGGGAAAAAATCGTCCAATTTGCCGAAGAGGAAAGATTTCCTTTCACGGGCGAAGGGCTCAGTCGAAAACTTACATCGGAAGAGGTATCTCCTCCTCTATTGTTGGCCTTACTTCAAACAGAGGAATTTTCCCTAGTCCAAACTCTTTTTTCTCGAAGTGGTAAGACCATTCCGAAAGGGACGCTGGTCTGCCTTTTTTATGAAATACCGTGGAAAAATATCTCTCAGTTTGTCGACGACCAAAAAAAAGGATGCGATTTTTCAGCCCCGGTTAGACAACAATTTCTTTTGAATTGCCTGAGAAAAAAATCACCCGCAGCAGCTCATCTTATCTTACTAACGGATAAGGAATTTGCTTTAAAAAAAACCTCTGATACAGATCTCCTTCTCCTCCTTTTGCTGCTCAAAACAAAAATGACCCCCGAAGCAGTAGCTTTTGTTAAAGAAGTACTCCATTCCCCTCGCCAAGAGCAATTTTTACAAAAGGCTGCTCTGCTGATGCATTCTTTCGAACCCGTCGCGGCCATTCCTCCGGAACTAAAAAATGTCAAAAATCTCCGCCCTGTATTTAGAGATAGGCCCCCTGCCGCTCCTGCTCCTCATTACCATATCATTCAACCGGGAGAAACTCTCTATACCATTGCCGCCAGATACCACATTCCCGTCGATGTCCTCATACATCAAAACGGGCTCTCTTCCTCCCTTATCCGTCCCGGTCAAACTCTCCGACTTCCTTAAGGTGGATCGTAGCCGCCGCCATGCCAGGGGTGGCATTTGCAGATTCTTTTGATTGAGAGGAAAAGTGCTTTGAAAAAGGAGTATTTTTCAA
>JBIOXR010000018.1:0-8686 GCA_044869735.1 Chlamydiales bacterium | reverse complement strand
CATTTCTAGGGCAAGGATTTGCCTATCAGTGCGCATCTGACGCAAAAATTTTGAGTCGATTTTGCTGATCAACAGATCGATTTCTTCGCGAGGTAGATCTTTATTTTTTTGCTCAAATCCCTTTTCGATCTCTTTGACCATCTCGTGAGGGAGAGGTTCGTTGACAGTTGTCAGAAATTCAGTGAAATTGATGGTGGCAATGCGGAGAAATTTCCCTTCGAGTTCAGGGAAAGGAAGTGGTTTTAAAGAGACATACGTTGTGAAGTTTTTTATCCCATATAAAGGGAACCCCTTTAATATTTTGAGATCGGCTTCGGGAGTGTCGATACAGAGCGAAATGGCCGATTGTTTTAGGTGAATTTCCGAGAAATATTCTTGTTCTTTAAATCCAGCAAGGGAGTGGACGATCAACGAAATAGATTCAGGGCTCACCTCTTTAAAAAAGATATTAGGCATGCTGGCTTGTAGCCAAAGATAAAACTCTTCGAATCGTTTCGTTTCTTCTTCGATTGCAATCCGAAGTTCCTCGGGCCTCTGCCTTTTTTCTATCATTTCTTTATCAACAACCTCAATGCGTTACATCCAACAAGAAGCGTCCCTCCCTCATGGAGGACAACGGCAACCCAGAGGGGAATCCATCCCATCAAAGCGGGGAGAGTGGCGAAAACAATAGCTGCTAAAGCAATAGTCAGATTTTGCTTAACAATGGCAACTGTTTTATGAGCTTTTTCAAAGAGAAAAGGGAGGCGTTCGATATTGTCTTGCAGTAAAACGATGTCCGAAGCTGCGACTGCAGCTTGGCTCCCCACCTGCCCCATAGCAATGCCTACGGAAGCTTTAGCAAGAGCCGGCGCATCATTGATCCCATCGCCTACCATAGCTAAAGGAGCCTCTTTGCTAATGAGGTCGATGCGGGCCAATTTCTCTTCTGGGCGGAGGTCGGCATGGAACTTTTCGATGCCTGCTTCTACTGCTATAGCTTGCGCCGATTGCACATGATCCCCTGTTAACATGATGATATCGAGTTTGCATTTTTGTTTTAAAGCCTCGATCGTTTTTTGCATGCCTTCTCTTAGTTTGTCTTTAAAACGGAAGAGAAAAAGATCGTCGCCTATGGCGAGTAATGAAATCACTTCTCCTTTAGTGCGAGCTTCTAATGACTTCGAATGGCAAAGGGTTTTCCACGGTTCTTCTATTGTTAGCTTAGAGAGGACAAAATCAGCATTCCCAAAATAAAGAGAGGTCGAATGGAATTTTCCTTCCACTCCATAGCCAGGTACATTGCGAAAAAAATCGAGAGAAGGAGCACGCAGTTGTTTGGATTGTCCTAAGCGCAAGATGGAAGAGGCGATAGGATGGACGGCTCCCTTTTCTAATGCCATGGCAAAAGCAAGAGCTTCTTCTTCGGAAATTTGAGATCCAAGCGGTTCGATTGCAACACAATCGAGCTCTCCTCGTGTCAGGGTTCCCGTCTTATCCATGGCCAGTTTTTTGCACTTAGCTAGAGAGTCGAGAATGGTCCCTCCTTTCAAGAGAATCCCTCTTTTTGCCAATACCGAAATGGCGCTTAAATAGGCGATGGGAACGGCAATGATAAGCGCGCAAGGCGAAGCTGCGATGAGAAAGGCAATGGCCCTATAAAAGGAGCCTTCTGTGCCTAGAAAGGCAATGGGAAAAAGGAGAGGGAGAAGAAGTGCAAAAAGAAAGCTCAAAAGTATGATCGTAATGGCATAGATATTGCTGAAACGGTCGAGCCAGCGTTGCACGCGGGGCTTTGCTTCGGAGGCTTCGGTAATAAGTTTAATAATTTGTGCGAGTGTTGAATCGCTACTCGGCACGGTCACCTTCAATGTAAGAGAACCCTCAAAGTTGTGAGCTCCTGCAGGGACCTCATCGCCGTGGGTTTTTCTGATTGGCAGAGACTCACCTGTGAGATGGATGAGGCTTACCGAAGAAGTTCCCCCTTCGACAATGCCATCGAGAGGCACTACGTCGCCGCTTCGAATAAAAATAAGCGTTCCGGGAGAGACATCTTTAATAGATCTCTCGATAAGCGTTCCATCTTCTAAGAGGATTCTGGCTTTTGTGGGCAGAAGGTTTTTAAGTGAAGAGAGAGCGCCTTTGGCCTTGCTCGTCACAGCATCTTCAAGAGCACCGGAAAAAGAGAATAAGACTAAGAGAAGAGCGCCCTCCTTAGGACTTCCGATGAGAATAGAGCAGAAAGCTGCCAGCGTCATCAACACATCGATGTTGATTTCGAGATTAAAAATATCTTCGGTAGCAAGGATCAAAGCGGGGACACCAGCGAGAAAATAGGTGAAGAGTAAGAAGAGATGGGAAAGGTTGTTCTGCTGAGGAAAAAATGAGAAGAGGAAAGCAGCGCCTAAGAAAAATATAGAAATGATAGAGGCTTTGAGTGAAAGATTTTTTCCGAGAAGGCGGGAACGTGGAGTGAGAAAGGGACTGATGCTCTCTTCCATTCCCGATTCGAAAAACTCATCGAACAGATAAGCTTTTTTCATCGGAAGGCAAGAGTTAAAAATGCGGTTATCCCTGCTGCAAGAGCTGCTAGGGCTAGATTCCAGATGATAGCTGGAATGAGCCGATTTTGTTCATATTTCACAGATAAAAAGACCCCCCCTGTGAGGGAGAGAAAAGCTGCAATAAGCAATCCGATTTCTTTAAAAAAATAAAAACCGAGGGAGATGAGGAGGAGTGCAATAAAAGAGCCTAGAAATGCTCCTAGAGCCTCTTTTAAAGGATGTTCATGTGCCTCCAAAGTAAGGCCTAGTTCTTCTTCGACCATCACTTTAAGTAAACGGTCCTGGTCTGCCATCAATACATCTACAACTTCTTCGAGCAATTTACCTTCGAATCCCTTCAAATGATAGAGGGCTGCCAACTCTTCTCTCTCTTGTTCACGATGGTGCTCGATCTCGTATCGTTCTTGTTCAATCAAGCGGTGTAGCCGTTCGAGTCGGTTCCATCCTAGCCACGCCGCTCTCCCGCATTTCCAAGCGACGATGCCTAATCCAAAGGCGATAAAGCTCCAAAGATGAAAGATGGCGAGTAAGTGAATTACAATAAAAAAAAGAAGGAGATAAAGGCTCGACTCTCGCATGGCATCGGCCATCGCTCCGATGGGCCCTGGCAATTCTGTACCATGTGTTTCCATGAGAGAAGCGATTCCCTCATTTCTTTTTTCTATCACATGGGAAAGAGGATCTTTCCCCTTAAAGTGGGAATTGCCGTGCATGCCTATCCGCATCGGTAGGAGTTAATTGCTCTACTCCCAATTTTTCTTGGAGAACGCGAGGGAGCAGTACCGAACCATCGGACTGCTGGTTATTTTCAAGAAGTGCCACCAGGAGCCTAGAAGTTGCCAAACCAGAGCCGTTGAGCGTGTGGACAAATTCGAGCTTTCCTTCTTTTGAGCGATAACGAATGTGGGAGCGGCGCGCTTGGTAATCGGTACAGTTGGAGAGAGAGGAGACTTCGTAGTAGCGGTTTTGACCTGGCAGCCACACTTCGAGATCGATGGTCTTTGCTGCAGCGAAAGACATATCCCCCGTAACTAGAAGAGAGAGTCGGTAATGGAGCTCTAGCCCTTCCATAATCTCTTCTGCAACAGAAGTCATCTCTTCGAGCATTTCATTACTATTTTCGGGATGGACAAAACAGTACATCTCTACTTTGTTGAATTGATGCATCCGGATGAGTCCCCGCTCATGTGCTCCTGCTGCTCCAGCTTCTCTCCGGAAGCAAGGAGTGTAGGCTGTGTATTTAATGGGGAGAGCCTCTTCCTCAAGGATGTCATCGTAATGAATTCCATTTAGAACCGTCTCTGAAGTTGGCACGAGAAAAAGGCGGGGTTCTTTCTCATGTTGGGCGATTTCATAAAATTGCCCTTCGAATTTGGGGATTTGGCCGCTACCATAAAGGATCTCTTCTTTGACAAAGAGGGGAGGGAGCCAAAATTCAAATCCTCTCGAGATTTGAGTCTCAATCATGTAATTGATAAGAGCCCACTCTAACCGCGCCCCCATTCCCTTATAGGCTGGCCAGCCGCTGCCAGAGGTTTTTGCACTAGCTTGAAAATCAAACAAATGGAGTTTTTCGTTCAGCTCGAGGTGGTGTTTGGGCGGGAAATCAAAGTGGGGGAATTCCCCAACGCTTTTAATCGTGACATTCTCTGCTTTGTCCTGTGAATCTTTTATATCGTCCTGGGGTAGATTGGGCAGGCAAGAGATGATATCTATAAACTTTTTTTCATCGTCTTTAAGTTCTTGATCGATGCGGTCTATTTTTTCCCCTAGCCATCGAACTTCTTGCATTTCGGCATCGGCGTTTTTTCCTTGTCTTTTCAATTCTCCTATGGCTTTAGACTTGGCATTGCGATCGGCTTTTAGCTCTTCTACGAGAGTTTTGTCGCGGCGTATTTTTCCATCGAGCTCCAAAAGAGGGGAGAGAGTAATAGAAGGCTCTTTTTTCTTTAAAAGGGCCTCTATTTTCTTTGCATCTTTTCTAATTAATTTTATATCGAGCATGGTGCGTGTTCCTTGAAGGAGGGAAGTATAGAGGTCCCCTCTTAGGGCTGCAAGTCATTTTTGCTGGAGCGGAATAAGCCTTCTCTATAAACTATTTCATTAGTAAAGAATTTATAACTAAAACTTTATAATTTTATTGTGCGTTTAAAAAAGCTTACAATTTTCGGATTTAAATCTTTTGCAGAAAAAATCTCGATGGATTTCGATGCCGATATCGTTGCTATCGTAGGACCTAATGGATGCGGCAAATCGAATGTCGTCGATGCATTCCGCTTTGTCATGGGAGATATTGCCCGCTCGTTGCGGGGAGAAAGGGCGGAAGATCTCCTCTTTGCGGGCTCAGAGAGCAAACCCCCCCTAAATTATGCCGAAGTGTCGATCACATTGACTGAGGTTGAAGGAGAGCTTCCAGTCGATTACGAAGAGGTCACGATCACTCGAAAGTTACACCGCAGCGGCGAATCAGAATATTTCATCAATAAAAATAATGTACGGTTAAAAGATATCCATCAGCTCCTTTTGGGGTCGGGGGTAGGGAAACATGCCATTTCGATATTTGAACAAGGGAAACTCGATGAAGTGATCTCTCGGACCCCTTATGAAAGACGCATCATTTTTGACGAATGTGCGGGAACGCTCGGCTTTTTACAAAAAAAAGGAGAACATAGTCGCCACCTTATCGAAATTGAGTCGAATTTAAACCGTTTGAGAGATCTTTGCTCCGAAGTTGAGAAACAAACAAAAACCTTAAAAAAGCAGGCGGGTTTTGCGAAAAGCTATCTCGAAAAGAAAGAGAGACTCTCTTACCTCGAAGCCGAGGTGTGCCGTTTGCACCTTGCAAAGTTATTGATTGAAGAGAAAGAGGGTAAAAAAGATCTTGCCCATCTCGATGAGGCGCTTAGCTCTCTGGTGGCTCATCTCGAAGCAGAAGAGAAAAGAGAAAAAGAAGGGAAGAGCAATCTCGATAATAACTATGAAGGCCTTGCTCTTGCCCATAAGATCCACTATGAAAAAAAGGGAGTTCTCGATTTCAAAAGAAATGAGAAAGCCAAAGCCGACCAAGATGGGGTTGAATATGAACAAAGGAAAATCTATTTAAAGGAAGAAATTGTTGCCTTAACTCTTACCCTTGCTGAAAGAGGAAAAGAGGAAGAAGAGGCAACAGAGAAAGAGCGAGCAGCGAAAGAAGAAAAAGAAAAAATAGAAAAAGAGCTTCATAGAGCAAAGACAGAAGTGCACCAATTCGAAGAGAAGCTCGTCCCCTTCCAAACCTCCTTAAAAAAAGAGAAAGAGACCCACGATCAATTGAAAGATGAGAAGGCCACTATCATTATGCGCCTCCAAGAGAACCTAGTACGAAAAGAAACTGCGCATGAAGAATTAAAGAAAACGGGGGTAGAGTTAAAGGAGAAGAAGAGAGCGATCGAGCAAAAGAAAGAAGCGTCTAAAGAGAAAAAAGAGCAGGTGGCAGAACTTCTCGCTGTTATCGAAACATTGAAAAAAGAAGAGTCGATCTGCTTAACCGATCTCACGGCTGCCACGCACCAATATGAGGAGAAAAAGAGAGAGGAGCTGTTGGTTCACCAGAAGATTGCCGAAGGGGAAGGGGGAAAAAAATCGTTCCTATCTCTCCAGCAGGAATGGGTGGGTTTTTCAAGTGGGGCCAAGCACATCTTGAAAGAAACAAAGAAAAAAAAGAGTCCTATTTATGGTCTTGTCGAACCTCTCTATGAACGTCTAATAGCTCAGGAAGGGTGCGAAAAACCATTCGCTTCGGTGCTTCGTGCTTACCAAGAAACCTTGGTAGTAAAAAAACGAGAAGATCTAAAAATCGTGCTTCAATTTGCACGCGAAGAAAAAATCAGCGGCTTTTCCGTCATCTGCGAAGAGGAAATATCTCCTACCGTTTCACCTGTCCCTTTAGCGGAAATAGGCAGCTTCTCCAGTCATTTTTTTTCCGAGGCTCTCCTCATTGAAGATGTGCTCCTATCGACAGAGGAAAAAAAATTGCAAGTCACAAAAGAGGGAGACTTCGTCGATCCTAAAAGAGTGTTTTTTAAAGGTGAGGGAGTAGCCAAAGAGGGCGATCTTTTTCAAAGGAAAGCAGAACTTAAAAAAATAGAAGCCGCCTTAGAGACGCTCTATGCGCAAAGAGCAGCCCTTAAAGAAGCAACAGAAGCTCAAGAAAAGAAAAAGAAAGAACTTGAGAAAATAGCCCTTCTTTACAAGGAAAAGATAAGGCTCAAAGAAATGGAACACCTAAAAGAGAATTTTTCTTTTACGCGTTTAGAGGCAGATCTCGAAGAGGAAGAAAAAAAGTGCCTTTGGCTTGAAGAGAGACAAAAAAAGATAGAAGAACAGGTCGACCTATTTACCACTGCTTCGCATCAACTCAAAGAAAAAGAACATAATCTTTCACTCCAGCTTCAAATCTGCTTAGAAAAACAGGCGGAATTGAAGCTTAAAGAGGAGGGTTTTTTAAGAGATATCGATATCTTAAAAATCTTCCGAGAAGAAAAACAAAGCTCTTACCAAACCCTCTTTGCAGAGTGGCAGCAATGCCAGGCAGAAAAGAGGGTCGCAGCAATAAAAAAAGAAGAGCTCACCTCGCAGTTGAAACGGAAAGAAAAAGAGATTGCCGCATTAGAAAAACAAACGGAGCTCCTTTCTTTAAAAAGCCAAGAACTTGCCCAAAACATAGAGCTTCTGCTTAACGAGACCTTCGCTCATGAAAAAGAGATGAAAAAGGCCCAAACCCAACTTTCCCAGGCCAAGTCGGCATGGGAAAAAATGCAAAATGACTTATTTAAGATAAGAAATGCAATCGAGGAAAAAAAGAGAGATAAGCTAGCACTAGTTCATCTCCTCGAAAAAAATAATGCCCGCCAGCGGACCATTCAAGATAAACAAGAGCAATTGCAAGCAGAGGGAACTGCCACTCCCGATCTTCCTTTCTTAGACGAGCAAAATCTCAAAGAAGCCGAAAGGGAAATAGGAGCTCTTTCGCAAGAACTCAAGGGATTCTCTTCCCTTAACCTCTCCTCCATTGAAGAATACGACGAAAGTGAGAAGAGATTTGCCTCTCTCTCTGCCCAAATTGCCGATGTAGAAACAGCGAAAGGAGATCTAGAGCAGATCATCTACCATCTAGAGCAGGAAAGCCGGAAAATCTTAAAGAAAACCTTTGAGCAAATCCGAGAAAATTTTCGCCATAATTTCCACACCCTTTTCGATGGGGGTGAAGCCGATATCATATGGGTAGGAGAGGCCGACATTTTACAAGCAGGAATTGAAATTGTAGCAAGACCTCCTGGCAAGCAGATGCGTTCTATCTCGCTTCTATCAGGAGGGGAACGCTGCCTGACCGCACTCGCTCTTCTTTTTGCCATTTTTAAAGCAAAACCTGCGCCATTTTGCATTCTCGATGAAGTCGATGCCCCTCTCGACGACTCCAATGTCGAACGCTTCAAAAAAATGATCCTTCAGTTTGCAGGCAAAACGCAATTCATCCTCGTCACACACAACAAAAAAACCATGGCACTAGCCGATCACCTCTTCGGCATTTCAATGGAAGAAAAAGGAATCTCCAAACTCCTTACGCTCTCCCTTATTCCTGCTACTAGTTAATTCAAATATTGAAAGTCCCAGGGGCCCCCAGGCGCACCAAACCTAACACTCGTGTAACCAGCAAACCCATTAAATGCATTTGGGTTTTTCTGTTACATTTTAAAGAGAGCGCACCACGGCCGACAAAGTCGGCAAGCGCTCAATCGAGCGCTTTACTGGCCTCCGGCCAGTCGTGGTGCGCTTTAATTAGAGGTCATTAAATTCTAAAAAAAACTAATTAAGGGCAGTGAGCGGATATTTCTTAAAAATGGTATAAGCTGATCCTTCCAAAGGAGGAAAACTATGCTGATTGGAATCCCTAAAGAGATCAAGGATCATGAGTATCGAGTGGGGGCGACCCCTTCATTGGTTGCAATGATGGTGGAAGCTGGGCATCAAGTGATTGTGCAAGCAGGTGCAGGAAAAAAGATTGGATTTACGGATGAGATGTATAGACAATCTGGGGCGAAGATAGTGGCAACGCCTCAAGAGGTCTATCAGGCTGAAATGATAGTGAAAGTTAAAGAACCTCA
>JBIOXR010000017.1:0-5583 GCA_044869735.1 Chlamydiales bacterium | reverse complement strand
GCCGCACTTGGGCTCTTATCACGACAGCTGTCATATTTGCACTTGTCCACTTCAGCTATTCTCAAGGGACGGGCAATTTTGAGCTTCTTATTTCCCTTTTTGTCTTGTCTTGTTATCTCGGCTTTATTTACGAAAGGCAAACAACGCTCTTTGCTCCCATTGGTCTCCATATGGCCTTTAATGGATTTACTGTCATAGGCATTTTAATTGCTGCATTTAAATAGACTTACATAAGCCAATTTCGGGCACGGGCACGGGCACGAAATTTGGTTATGAGGGAGATCTAATAAAAAAAATCGAAAGCCCCAGGATTAGGGCTTTCGATACCTTGGATTAAAGACGGATTTGACCGTTTACAAAGACTGCTTTTTCGTCGGCAAAGCGAGCTTCTACAGTAACTGTACCTTGGAAGCAATCGACAAGAGTTACGCCTAAAGCCCAACCCCAATCTCTGGAATTTTCGAGATCGTGCAGAGTAAGGGTAAAGAGAGTAACGGTTCCTTCTGTGAAAGGAATGAGAGCATCGCCAAAATTGGCTTTCGCTTTCGACCACTTGACTCCAATATAGGGGACTAAGCAGCAAATTCTGTGGGCCAGGGCAACGCCAAATTGCCACTCTTTATATTTGAAATCGATGCAAGAGTCGGGGTATTCGCTATTGTCACAACCAACCGAGATGCGGTTGATATTTAACTTAGTTGCGAAATATTGTGCTTCGACTCCTAAAGTGGTGCAACCACACTCCCATGCGATCAAGCGACCCCCTATGCTCCAAGAAAAGTCGGTTTCGGTTTCGAGATCGAGACAGCGTCCGTTGCCTCCCCCAAAAGTAAAGGCATTCGATCGTAGATGCATATTAGTTGCACCTACTGTAAAAAAGAGATCGGCTCTCTTTTTAAAGTTCAATATGATGAGCCCTGCGTTTGTAAAGAGTCTCGTTTTTTCAATGCTATCATCCGATTCGCATCGATCGATTTCCAAATGGCGGTCGAAGACGAAATCGCCATAATATCCTACGCGAAACGCAAATGATTCACACCAGCTTGCTCCTGGAGCGCAGATATCGAGACAGCAGTCATCTCCTTCCCAAAAAAGGCCGTTGCAAAGAAGAGCCGGCTGGGCAGGATTGTCCAGCGGTAGCGCAAAAGCCACTCCCGATGTGATAAAACATAAGACAGAAATAACCAGTTTTTTCATTCACTTACCTCATTGTTAGTTTACGTATCGCAAGAACCCACACTTCTTCCGAAACCTCTTGCGATCGATTGTTCTAAAGAACCTGCTCAAAAAACCTTGTCACAAGCTCCAGCAAGGTTTTGGAAGAAGCCAGTGTCGTAAAATTGCACTCGCACCAGAGTAGCAAAAATTTTTCTTTATTTGCAAAAAAAATCGGAGCACTTGATGTGCTCCGATACCATGTCTTAAATTGGGATTGATCTTGATTAGAGTCGGATTTGACCGTTGACGTAAATCGCTTTTTCGTCGACAAATCGAGCTTCCACTGTAACTGCAGCTTTTTCGCAATCGACTAAAGAAACGCCGAAAGCATATCCAAAGTCTCTTGAATTTTCCAGATCATGCAAGTTGATAGCTGGAACAAGGGTGGTGAGAACTGCATCGCCAAGGTCGGATTTGACTTTGGCCCATTTGACTGCAATGTAAGGAACTAACAAGTTAATGCGATGGGCGATCCCAATACCAAATTGCCATTCATGGTATTTGAAATCGACGCAAGAGCTTGGGTACTCACTTTGCTCGCAACCGATAGAAACACGGTTGATATTGGGTCTTGTGAAGAAGTATTGTCCTTCTGCACCCAATGTCGTGCATCCGCACTCCCAGATAGTAGCGCGTAAGCCTATGCCCCATGACCAGTTGGTCTCTGTTTCGAGCTCAAGGCAACGTCCATCCAAGCCGCCAAATTTTTTGGCGTTTGCTCTTAAGAAGATATTAGTAGCGCCGAAATTGAAAAAGAGATCGATGCGATCCCATGCATTAAGGGCGATATAACCTGCATTCGTGAAGATCTCTGTATCTTCAATGTCTGCATTATGTTCGCAAGAGGAGATTCTTAGGTGTCTGTTGAATACAAAATCACCATAATAACCTACGCGGAAGCTAAGCGCATCGCACCAGGTCGTGCAAGGATCGCACATATCTAGGCAGCAACTTCCTTCCCAAAACAATCCGTCGCAAAGCAAGCTTGCTTCGGCAGGATTCCCGACAGGAAGTGCCTGTGTGGCCCCACATGCCAAGACCGATAACATCGTTAGGATGAGTTTTTTCATACTTTTCTACCTCTAAAGGTTCTGGTTGTGTTTGAATTGTTCTCCTGGCGTTCGAAGCAGTTGCTGCTTCTCTGCATTTAACTGCAGCTTTCACGGAATTTTGCTTTAGGAGACAACTACCAGAATGCTGTTCCGCGGGCTTTTTCCTATTACTAGTTAACACCAGCATATTGACCTGCACGATAGCAAATTTCGCGCTTTAATTTCTAAATGATTTTTTTTTGGCAGAGGCTTCACACCTCCTCGTTCGGGCAGACTAGTAATTTTGCAAAAATGACCTCTAGGATCATTCTAGAGCGTGTTTTTGTGCTTTATATTTTCCCTAGGAAAGAAGGCAAAAATGTGCTATACTATTTTAAATGTATAAAGGCAGGCCAGATGCTTTCTTCTCATTTTAAATTGCGTGCAAGCGCCCTTAGCGATATTGGGTATGTTCGAAAAAGAAACGAAGATGCTTGGAAGTGTTATCCTGAAGAGGGTTTTTTTATTCTGGCTGATGGAATGGGAGGACAAAATTCAGGAGACATTGCAGCTCGCGAATGCGTCGATAAACTAGCCGATTCTCTCTTTGATCTGAGAAAAAGGCAAAATACCTCTTCTGTTTCCCTCCATGAGTGCGAACAACAACTCGTCGAATTAATCGTTCGCGTCAATAAAGAGATCTTTGCGCATGCTGCAACGGATCCCCATCTCTTTGGAATGGGGACCACGGTATGTTTAGCCTACATTTTTGAAGATAAGATGATTTATGCCCATGTGGGCGATAGCCGTATCTATCGCTACCGCAAAGAGTTGCAACAACTTACGCAAGACCATTCCCTGGCCTTTGACCTCATAGCCAGTGGAGAATTAACAGAAGAAGAGGCCAGAGTTTTTCCCTTAAAACACGTCCTCACCCGGGCTATAGGTACGAATCCGACAGTGATACCTACAACGAGCAACTGCACTATTGCCCCAGAAGATCTATTCCTTTTGTGTTCAGATGGATTAACAAACTATGTCTCAAACAAAGAAATAGGGGAGATCTTTTCAAGGTTTACCCCTGATAAAGTTGAAAACGCTGCCGAAGAACTCGTCTCGCTCGCCAAAGAGCATGGAGGCGGCGATAATATCACAGTGATCTTGATCTATTTTGATGATTTACTTCGACAATAACGCGACTACTCCCATAGACCCCCAAGTGATGGAGGTTATGGAGTCAGTCTATTTCAGCCAAGCTCGGAACCCCTCATCGACGCATCGCTTTGGGCAAAAGGCAAAAGCGTTTTTAGCCACTGCTATTGCTGAGACGGCCTCTTTTTTTAAGATCAACAAACAAGAGCTCATTTTCACCTCGGGTGCCACCGAAGCCATTAACCTCTTCTTGAAGGGATTTTTTGCTCCTACTTATAAAGGACACCTCATTACTTCTGCTTTAGAACATGTGGCAGTATATAGCACCGCCCAATGGCTACAAAAGCAAGGCGTTTCTGTGACTTTTCTCTCTCCTCTAGAGGGGAGAGGAGCCATTACCAAAGAACAGGTAGAACAAGCTCTACGTCCCGACACCCGTTTGGTCGCCTTAATAGGGGTAAATAACGAAACAGGAGTGAAAACCGATCTTGCATCAATCGCTCCTTTCCTTAAAAGCAAGGATCTTCCCTTCTTTGTCGATGGCGTCTCATGGTTGGGAAAAGAACCTGTATTATTACATGAAGGAATCACTGCTGCATGCTTTAGTGGCCATAAAATCCACGGACCTTTAGGCGTCGGCCTTCTATGGATAAAAAAAGGAGAAGCACTAGAACCTTTGATATTAGGAGGGCCCCAGCAACATGGGATGCGAGGAGGGACAGAAAATCTCCCTGCCATCGTCGGTTTTGCCAAAGCACTTTCTCTCCTTACATCAAATGCGTCGGCATATAAACATATGGCGACTTTACGCGATCGTTTTGAAAAAGGAATTCAACATCTCTTCCCCGAAGTCCAAATAAACGGAGGAGGAGAAAGGGTAGGCAATACTTCCAATCTCTATTTTCCCGGAATCGACGGAGAGATGCTTCTGATGAAGTTAGACCTTGCTGGTCTTGCTGCAAGTTTTGGCTCGGCTTGTTCTTCAGGGTCGCTTGAGTTCTCACGCGTGTTGCTCAACATGGGCTACTCACGAGATCGAGTTTCTTCTTCTCTTCGATTTTCCTTTAGTCGCATGACGACCGATGCGGAAATTGAACGAGGGATCGCCATGATTACCCACGCCATCACTGGATGAATCTCTATTCACTGTAGCGCCACTGTTGCAAATTTCAACAAAAGTGCTGCCTCTTTTATTATTCAGGAGGTCTTTATAGCTTAATCGAACTATAAGCGATTCTCCACCATCCTGGTACACCAAGTCGCAATATTCAATGCGGGCTGCTTTTCCAGGGAGAAGATCTCGCGCAATAAAATTAGTTCTTATGCCTGTATATGAGTTGATTAGGCACACCATATTCTCAGTAGAAATCGTGTCCAAAAAAACGATATATTGTTTCCAATAAAAAATGGGGAATTCGTTGAAAGGAAGCTTGGTAAGGTGCATGGGTATTTTAAAAACTAAGCCATTTTCAATAGAGATGGCAATAGGCATAATGTCATTTGTACCAGAATCTCTTATTCTTGCAACTATAAGGTTTCTATGAGGAATTTTAATATCTATTAAAGCTCCACTTTTTAAAATATCCCTGACTTGTTGAGTATTCGCGAGGTTGTCTTGTATTGCCCGTTCTTTAAATATATTTGAACTCACCAATTCGTAATTTTCGGTTGAGGTATTATATTGAAGAATAGAAACACTATTATTTTGAAAAGAAATAATAAATAGTGTATTTGATCGTAGTATTAATGTTGGATGAAGCTGGATAACGCTACTATCCCAAGAGATCTTTGTTAATTTTTTGCTACTGAAGTCATAAACGTAATAATTCTGAGCTATGTTCCATAAAGAGAAAGAACCTGAAGATTGTAAATAAATAGGTTCTTCGATATTTTCCACCCTCCTTTTTTTTCTAACGGGTTGCAAATCATCTTCTCTTTCTTCCTTCCTAAATTCTTCTTTAAGCATTTTCGTAATTTCATAAGTCTTATGTGGTTCAGTAGAAGAACAGTCGATAAGATGGACATAGCCGTTTCTTGGTTCGTATGCAAGAAATACTTTGTTATTTAAAGAATCAATAAAAAGAGGTGATCCGGGCCCCATTACTTTGCTTCTCTCTCGAATCATCTTATCAATTTTTCCAGTGTTTTTGTTTAAGAAAAAATACTTCTTAAAAAAAACTCT
>JBIOXR010000016.1:0-4326 GCA_044869735.1 Chlamydiales bacterium | reverse complement strand
AGAGATCACCTCTCCAATAATAGAAGCTCTTGTTAAAGTACCTTTGAAAAACAGCTTATTAAACAAAGGGATAAAAAGCGGCGCAATACTCGTAAGAATCGCAGCACTCAGTAGGTTGCTTTTGGAGAGGAAGTAGAAAAGACAATATTGCGAGACGAGCACCACGAAAGCCCGCAATAGATGTGGGCGGAAACTGACCACTTTTACTGCATTTTTTAATGTACCCTCTATAAAAAGAAGAGGAATGACGCAGAGGAGTCCGATAAAAAAACGGACAAAAACGAGCTGCGGAACAGGGTAATAATCGCTTCCCATTTTGATAAAAAGAAAGCAGGCCGCAAGAGATGCGGCCGATAAGAGCATATACCATACGGGAAGGGAGACTACGCGTCGCCACCTTTCCATCTAACCTCTCCTTAGAGGGTGTTTACCAAGTAATTATGGCTTACGGAACGATAACCGGAGCAGGCCCCCCTTGTGTTGTCAAATCACCACCATCTTTTTTAGGTAAAGGGGGCGGCTGTGGAGGCAACCTCTTAAATTTGACATCGGCCTCGAGGAGGCGCGCTCTTTTTTTGCTGGGATCCCAACAGTTATTTTTAATATCGGCTATATCTGCTTCATCAATGGTTTCAAACTCCATCAATGTTTTTGCCATGAGTTCGATTTCTTCTCGATGAGAAAGGATGATCTGTCTTGCCCTCGTTTGAGCCTCTTCGACTATCTTCTTCACTTCGAGATCGATTGCTTTAGCTGTCTCATCGGAGTAGTGCTTTTCTTGGTAAGGAAGTCCCAATGCGTTTTCATATCTTTCGTCATATGCGACAGTCCCTAATATGTCGCTCATTCCCCATTCACATACCATGGAACGGGCTAACCTCGTAGCCTGGATAATGTCTTGCTGAGCGCCTGAAGAGACATCGCCGAGGAAAATATCCTCTGCGATTCTTCCACCCATGAGCACAGCCAATTGATCTAGAAGTTCTTTTTTCCAGTAATTGAGGCGATTCTTCTTAGGAAGGAAATGAGTAGCCCCAAGCGACATCCCCCTTGGGATAATCGTCACTTTTTCCACTGGATCTGCATGCTCAACATAAATACCTACAATGGCATGGCCCGATTCGTGATAAGCCGTCGTTCTCTTCTCGCTTTCATCGAGCTCGAGTGAACGCCTCTCTTTCCCATAGAAAACTTTATCGCGCGATTCGACGAGCTCCTGAGCAGTAACCGCTGTTCTTCCTTTGCGTGCGGCTAAAAGTGCTGATTCGTTCAATAGGTTTTCAAGATCGGCTCCCGAAGCACCTGGGGTACTTCTAGCCACGGCCATAAGATCGACGGAGGGATCGATTTTGATCTTTCTAGCGTGGACTTTGAGAATTTCATAGCGCCCTTTGATATCGGGCAGTCCCAACACAACTCGACGATCAAAACGACCTGGTCGGAGAAGCGCCTTATCGAGTACATCGGGTCGGTTTGTCGCAGCCATTAAGATGACGCCTTCATTCGTATCAAAGCCGTCCATTTCGACAAGTAGTTGGTTCAAGGTCTGCTCTCTTTCATCGTGGTGGAGATTGCCTACACCTCTTTGGCGCCCTACAGCGTCGATCTCATCGATAAAAATGATGCAAGGGGCTTGCTTTTTCGCTTGATCGAACATATCTCGGATGCGCGAAGCTCCCACGCCGACAAACATTTCTACGAAGTCGGAGCCTGCCAATGAGAAGAAGGGGCGATCAGCCTCTCCTGCTACAGCTTTCGCGATGAGTGTTTTTCCGGTTCCTGGTGGGCCTATACAAAGAATTCCTTTGGGTATTCTCCCACCCAGGGCGGTAAATTTCGTCGGATTTTTCAAAAATTCGACGATTTCCATTAACTCTTCTTTAGCTTCGTCGATTCCCGCAACATCTTTAAAAGTAATTTTATGTTGTCCTTTTACAAGAAGTCTTGCAGGCGATTTGCCAAAATTCATGGCTCCGCCACTCATGCCTCGCATCTGTCTTGAAAAGACAAAATAGAGTAGAAGGACTACGAGCAGGACAGGAAGGAAAGTGAAGACATAGCTAAAGTAATTAGGGGTTGGTTCCTGGCTTTTGAACGTCTTTTCGAGGACGAGGTTACGCGGTTGGTCTGGAGCTTTAAAAGCTAGGGAATGATTATCTTTGAAATTGTCCCACTCTTCTTTGGCCCCAGCAAACCAATGGCCAAATTTCTCTGAATCCTGCCTCTCCAAGGTCTTAGTAGATAATTCTTTATTATTGAAAAACCAGATCACCTGGGAAACTTGCTGCCTGGCTTTTTCAAGCTGAATTTCATTTTGTTCAAGAGCGGCAGCCAAGGCGGTAAATTTCTCCATCTGGTCTTTATAAGAGCGGACCGATCGGAGGTCCGTAAGGCGAATATGATCGACGGGTCGATTGAGAATATCGACGATGTCCTGGAGCTCTCCTACGACCTTCTCATAATTCACCAGCCTTTCTTGGATGGGGAGAGCGCTGACATCGACTACCTGCTTTTCAATAACTTTTAACTGTTGTTTTATCGTTTCTGCTCCAATGCCCAAAATGGGGGAACGGAAATTATTTACGAGATCAAAGAGCTCTACTTCAAATGCGGCTAGGGCCGCAGGGTCTTTGGTAGCTTGTAGAAGGTTGAGTTCCCCTTTAATATCTTTGAGACTCGCCATCTCTTTGTGAGGCAATTCGTAAATGACAATCGAGTTTTTCCTCTCTGGAAGGTCATACTCTTCACCTACGATTCGATATCCACCTGCAGGTAGAGGTAGGCCACTTAAAGAGAGAAACCATTCGCCAGCTTCGCGTATATTCTTTTCTAGACGCCCCAGTTCTTCGTTAGTTCTCTCCTTATCAGTAGTAAGCTCATGGTTGGTTTCTACCAGTTCGAGATAGCGGTAGCGCTGTTTACCATCCTCTGGCTTATTTTCCCTAAATTTTCCAGAAAAAGTGACGAGGTTGTCATTGACAGAGACCTTTCCACTCTCTTCTGGTGCAATTAAGTTGAGGTTTACCAAATGTTCGACCTGATGGCTGAAAGCGACTTTCGCGTGGCGGGTAGAGACTACGTTTTGAACCGTGATCACAACTAAAACCACTGCTACTAAGAACAATAAAAACGTAGTAGGGAAACCTCTTTTGGGCTCGTTAGGCTTTAAACGATTTTTTTCATTCATACTTTTATATTATTTGAAAAACGATACGATGCAAAAAATAATATATAAAAAACAAACTTACATTATCTCTGGGTTTTATGATAACCGATTTTGGGATTGTCCTTCAATAGAAAGTTAAAATTTATAAATATGTTTTATGTCGTTGATAATGAGTGTTTTAATTTAATCTTTATCGTGGATTGTCCATTTAAATTTAATAATAATGGCTTTCCAGTTAAAAATTCGTGTGCCATCGAATTTCTTTTAAGATCAATGATATAGGGCACTTTATCTCTAAGATAACGAGGCACTTTATTGTTCGCATAGCGCCGCTGAAGACTTGCATCTCTCTGCAATCCAATTAGATATGAATTATGTGCCGGAAGGATAACCTCTAAAGCACCTCTTTCCCATAAGTCTTTCCAGCTAGAGAACTTTAATTTAAAATCGCCCTCCTCAATATCGATCTTCCAATCGCCCCATTCTCCTCGAGAGAGCTTTTGAACGGATAAAAAAGTTTTAAACTCTTGGGTAAAATGGAAAAGTGAACCTCGATCCACAAAAATTCTCTTGTTTCCGATCTTCAACTCTTTTCCTGCAGAACGTACTTGGAGTAGATCAACGACCTGCTCTAGGTGAGTATCTGAGAAGGCCATTCCCCTTCGTCTTCCCCACTGTCTTAACAAGGCTTTCCATTCAAAAATTGTTGGAGGGAATTTTTGAGAAAAATCGCCCCACTCCCCAACGAAGGAGCTTTTAAAACAATCACTATAAAGCTGCAGATGTCGTTCTAAAAATTCTTCCAACTCCAAAGAGTGTTTTGCCACCCGGCAGAGACTAGGAACAATCTCTTTCCCAAAATTTTTCGTCAGTTCCGGCAAAATCAAACTCCTCAATTTCGCGCGCAAAAAATCGCCGCTTTCGTTGGTGGGGTCGATAAATGGGTCCTCTTTCTCTTTTTCGAGCCAGGCGAGGATCTCCTTCTTTCTCACTTGTAAGAGAGGGCGGAGTAGCGTCATCCCCTCCCAGTGGAGAACCTCTTTTAAAGCATAGAGTTTTTCTAATGGAGCCCCCTCTAATACTCGTTTCAAGACGGTTTCGGCCACTTCATCGCTCTGATGCCCTAAAATGACACCATCAAAATGGTGCGTTTCGACTAA
>JBIOXR010000015.1:0-17785 GCA_044869735.1 Chlamydiales bacterium | reverse complement strand
CCCATTATTATGAATTTAGAGTGATTGTGATAGTAAGGGATCAATGGGCCTATGTTTTCAATATTCCTCATAATGACTTATTGAGGAATAGCATTTTGTGTTTTATCGCCGATGTCCCTTGTATTGCGGGAGTAGAAGCTGTTTGCGGCTGTCCGGAAGACTTTTTCTGCGATGACGTCTGCTTGCCTCCCCTCCCCTGCTGCCAGGTGCGAGGGATCTGGTTTCCTCAGTCAACGGTCATTTTTCAACCTTTTATCGCCGATCCTAGGCAGGTGACGAATGGAGGCAGTATTAGGTTCAATGACAATGCGATTGGCAAACATGTGGGAGCGTGCCAATTCGGCGACATCTTCCCTTTTTTCCGATGGAGAGATGTATGGTGTTGGAGAGGTAATTTGGAGGTGGGGCTCGAAGCGGGGATCTTCGCAGTGTTCGATCTCGACCATCCAAGTGCCGCCCTTGTCAACACCGACTTTTTTGTCGCTGGAAGGCTGGCTTATGCTTTTGATAGATGGTCTTTTCGGTTTAGATTATGGCACATGTCGAGTCACTTAGGCGACGAGTTTATCCTCTCTTATCCCGAAGTGGACAGAAAAAACGTGAGCGATAATGGAATCGACTATTTCGCCTCTTTCCAATTAAATAAAACCATTCGAATTTATGGTGGGATTGGTTACATCTTCCAACGCGATAAGAGCTTTCCTGAAGATCCTGTCTATCTCGAATACGGAACCGAAATCAAAGTGTTTGGCTGCCGCGATATCTATAATAAGCTCCATATCCAACCTTTCCTTGCCATGCACTTCAGAAACTGGGAAGAGCACGATTTTAATTTAGATGCTACTTATGCTTTAGGGATAGAGTATGGGAAAATCCAAGGGATTGGCAGAAAACTCCGCTTCTTTGGAGAATACCACGAAGGGTACAGTAGAGAGGGGCAGTTTGTACGGAAAAGAACAAATTACTATGGGATTAGACTCACTTATGGTTTCTAAGAAACGGTAACAAATCCCTCTTCATAGATCGGCCCCCCTTTCCCAATGTGAAGTTTGCCGGCAAAAAAGTCGCGATACACTTTGAGCCCTTGGGCTGCATTCTGGATACAGAAAAAGCTGTTGCTTACCCATTCAGAGCCTCTGATCGTTCCTGAACGGACATTGCATTGATAGCGGCTCGTGATTTTCTGTCTCCAATAGTCTGGTTCTCCAAACAGGAGAATGGGGCCAAAAGGGCGCGAGCCCACTTTATGGCGCAGCTCTTCAAGGGCATATTCGAAATCGGTGCCAATTCCTCCCGTCACAAAAATGGGGAAATCGAGGTAAAATTCGGCCTGTCTTTCGACGAGCTGATCGAGGCGATAAGTCATCTTCGCCTCAACATACGGATTCTGCCTCTGCTCGTTGACGACCGATTCGTTTCTTGGAGTGAAGTCGACAATGTTGGCACAAGAGAGAATATCGAGGTCTTTGGCCATGCGGTTACCCACCTCCATGGCACCTGGTCCACCTCCTGTAACAAGGGCAAGAGGGGTGCGACTATTGAGAAGAGGATGGGAATATTGGATTTTCATCTCCAAAATGCCGCTCAATAGCTGCTTGAGTTCATGTTCGAAATTCCCCTCTAATAAATTGGAGCCATAAATTCCAAAAAAAGTCGCATGAAGAAAAGTATCTATTTTCGATGGTGGGACAAACATGCCCGAGGTTTTTCCAGGCCTTTGGATGTACTGTAACACCTGCCTGCTCGTCTCATCGGCCCAATGGACAGGAATGCCAAAGGTGACGAGATCGTGGAGCATCGCCCTATCTTCTTGAGAAAAGTAGGAGCCATTAGAGCGCGAGGGAATATTGAAGTAAATTCCCTTGAGGCAACCTTGAACGTTATAGGAGAGAAGCATTCTCTTCATGAGAGGAGAGGGTAAGTAGCGTGTGAACAGGACTCCTTGGCTGGTGATGAGGCCATCTTCAATGGCTTTTAAAAAAGGGTAAGAGGGTTGCAACTCTATATAGCGTTCGACCATGAGCGACTGGCGCATGCCATGAGAGATCCCAGGGAAGGATTGTTTTGTCGGTTCGGAAGAGATCCAATCTTCGGTTTTCAAACGGAGCATCTGTTTGCCTTTGACAATGAACACAGCTGTAGGACGATCCTTAGGAGTAGGAGCTGTATTAAAAGCATCAAAGATCATCGGTGGCTCTTCTAAACAGGTTTTGAGCTGATCGCGATCTTCGAAAAAGATGTGTTCCCTATGAGGCTCGAGGGTATAAAACTCGAGAGGGAGGTCGTAGATCTCTTTTGTCGAATTGCCGTAAAGTTCATAGATATCGCCGGAAGCTTCGGTATCGGGTTGCAAGATGTTGGCGCTCGTGTGGTGAAAACCAGAGGGAAGAAGTTCTTCGACTACTCGGGCAAAAACCGTGCGTATATGCAATGGCAAGGAGGAGACGATGAGAATCTCATCGGGGATAACTACCCGTGGGGCATTCTCTTTCCAGACTTGGTGCAAATGGAGCAAATCGCGGATGGAAATTTTTTTCTTTATCGCACGAGCTAAAGTGGGCAAAAACCCTTTTAAAGAGTTGTCATATTCAATGCGTCCGGGGCGAAGAGCCAAAAAGGCTACCATATGTCCTTCAACTTGCTCTAAAGTGAGTTGCTGGCTTCCCTGTAGCCCTCCTAAAGATAGGAGAGGGCGACCCTGACGATCCGATCTCCCAAACATGCGGGCAAGGTAATCGCTATTTCTCACCCGACGTCTCTCATCGGCGGCGAAGAGCTTGCCTATATAGGCTCCTTCTTCAAGTAGTTTGAGCAGCTCCCTCGCATATTCTCCAATGCAAGAAAGCTCCACTCGTACTTCGGCAATACCTCTTTTTTGATCAAGAGAGAAATCGCGCCCGATGCCATTTAATCCAAGTTGAGCTAAGACGCTTTTCAAGTTAAAGACCACGCGTTCCTGGGGAATTACATAACCCACAAAGGCAGGAGAAATATTTTCAATGATGAGATCGATGAGAGCCCCTTTCTCATCGCGCGAAAGAATCTTCCTGATGTAGCCATCAGGAGTAACGAGATCATAATGGCCGGGATAGAGGTAGCTCGTCATTTATATTTTATTTTATTCTTTCATTATACCAATAAAAGTGGGTTTGCTGGAATAAGAGTGTGTTCCTAAAACTCTAAGCTTGTCAAATAATTTACCCTCTGTAAAATGGGAAAATTTATTTCGGTTCGAGATTTTCTACAATGGAAGATAAAATACCCCGAAGCGTAGGGGTGCACGATGGTTCTTTTCATGCCGATGAAGTCACTGCATGTGGTTTGCTTATCTTGTTCCAACTCGTTGATAAAGAACGAGTCGTGCGTACTCGCGACCCGGACTTGCTAGCTAATTGCGAATATGTTTGCGATGTAGGTGGAGTATACGATCCCTCTCGTAAATTATTTGATCACCACCAAGCAGACTACAGGGGAGATTTCAGTAGTGCCGGGATGATTCTGAAATATTTAAAAGACGAGAAAATTATTAACGACGAGGAGTACCAGTTTTTCAACAATTCGCTCATTAAAGGCGTGGACGCACACGACAATGGCAAAGCTGTGCAAACCCCTGGGGTGTGCACGTTTTCCCACGTGATTTCTAACTTTGCTCCTACCTCCTACGATTCTACCCCCGAGGAGTTGAACGAAACTTTCACCAATGCCCTCCATTTTACTCTCGGTTTTCTCTCAAGGATGCACGAGAAATTCCGCTACTTAAGCCAGTGCCGCAAAATAGTCGAAAAAGAGATGGATAAAAAGGAATTATATCTAGTTTTTAACAAACCCATCGCCTGGCTCGAACCTTTTTTTGCACTGGGCGGCGAGAGCCACCCAGCACTTTTTGTGATCATGCCTACGGGAAATCACTGGAAATTGCGGGGCATACCTCCAAACTACGAAGAGAGGATGAGTGTTCGGTTGCCACTACCTCAAGAGTGGGCAGGATTGATCGGAGAGGAGTTGAAAAAAGTCTCTGGCATCCCGGGAGCTCTTTTCTGCCACAAGGGGCGCTTTACTTCGGTTTGGGAAACGCGCGAAGATGTATTTAAAGCTTTAGAATATGTACTTGGTAACTACAATGAAAAATATATTCCAAAAAATCATTGATGGCGAAGCGCCTGCTGATATCGTCTACCAGGACGACTCCTTTATTGTGATTAAAGATATTCACCCCAAGGCTCCCATCCACCTGCTCATCATCCCCAAAAAAGCCATTGTTTCTATTCAAGAGATAAAAGAAGCCGATCTTCCTCTCATAGGCAAAGCCATGAAAATCGCACAAGAGTTAGCCAAAAAATTCCATCTCGATACTTCGGGCTACAGGATCTTGACCAATCATGGAGCCGATTCGGGGCAGATCGTCCCCCATCTTCATTTTCATCTGCTAGGGGGATCCCACTTGGGAAGAATTGCGGGGTGAAGCATACCATCGAACGGAAAAACGCAGCCCTTTGGATCGTCGATGTGCAAGAAAAGCTCTTCCCCTTGTGCGACCACCATCATGAAGTACTCCAAAAGATGGCTCTTGCCATTCGAGGAGTACAATTATTTAAAATACCGTGTTTGGCGACAGAACAATACCCACAAGGGTTAGGACCCACTCTTGCCTCACTAAAAAAACTCCTCCCCTCCAATCAAACCATAGGCACAAAAACAACTTTTTCGGGTTTCGCAGACCCTTCTTGTCGCCTTCTAGCCGAAAAAATTGGCGCCAAACAGTGGATTCTCCTTGGCATTGAAGCCCATATTTGCGTACTTCAAACTGCTAAAGATTTGATATTAGCTGGCAAAGAGGTGATCGTCTTAAGCGATGCGATCACATCGCGAGTGGCATCCGAAGTTGCCATTGCTCTCGATGAGATGCGAGCTTTTGGAGGGCGCATCTCCAGCACAGAAACCCTCCTCTTTGAAATCTTGGGCGATGCCCTCTCATCGGAAGGAAAATCTTTATTCGAGCTGATCAAACATGGCGCTTCTCTTTAAATATTGCCTCTTCATAGCCACCCTACTTATTGCGTTTCCACTAGAGAGTGCACTCCCTGCTGAAGATATGTTGCGCAGAATGTCGGCACACCTTCTTTTAGAAGATTATGAAAATGCCATCGAAGAAGGCAAAAAAGCGGTGGCAGCCTATCCCGACTCCTTCTTGATTTATGAGGCTTATATCAAAAGCCTCGCCAAAGGGGGTAAAAGCCACGAGGTGTACGATGAGTGGGCCAAATTTTCTAAAAAGTTTCCCGAAAGAGCTTATCAGAGCGATCTTCTCGAAGAAATCTGCTTTGGCATTGTGGAAAAAGGACAGCGCTCCTCTTCGCTTAATATCCGTACGATTTCTCTTATTGGCATTGCTCTCACTCAAGATATCCGTGCTGTCCATGCCATAGGAGAGGCACTCCGGGATTCTAATGCCAATATCAGGGCAATTGCGGCTCCTCTTGCAAGTCATTATGGAGATGAGAGTCTAAAAAAAATTCTTCTTCATCTGTTGCAAGAGGAGAAAAAAATCAAAGTCCGCCTTGCGGTGATTGGTGCTGTGGGGCAATTAAAAATGAAACAAGCTCTCCCTTCACTCTACGATATTTTGCGAAGTAATGCCTCCTCAAAAGAAAAAATTAAAGCTGTAGTTTCTATAGTCAATATCGAAGAGACGATTGCCGATGAGGAAATTGACTATTTAGCCACTCAGCCTCTCGCCGCCTTCCGCCTCTTAGCTTGCGAAGCCATCTCCGTACTACATAAAAAGCACTATCCCCTCTGTCGCCTCATTCGCGATACAAATCCCGAAGTCAAGAAAGCTGCGATAAAAGCCGTAGCAACTTGTAAAGTAGAAGAGGAAGAGGTAAAAAAAGCCCTCATCCAAGCTCTTTCTTTCCCCGATCCCGAAGTAAAAATGACCGCCGCTTGGGCTTTGTTAACATCTAAAGACCTTGCGGGTATTAAGGCTCTAGAATATTGGCTTACTCACGGAACGCAAGAAGAGCGATTAATGGCTGCGGGAGCCATCCGTTCAGCAGGGCCTTACGGGGTGGAGATAGCAAAAAAATGGTTGGGAAAAACAGGGAATGCTTTTATTGAAGCAAATCTTGCTTTGGCATGCTTAGAACAGCGGGTCGAAGTCGATCGGTGTGCAAAAATCATCGATACATTTTTTCAGAGCTCAAAAGAGCAATGGATGCAAGAGGAGGTAGGCGATGGAACGCTCTCGTATTTAAAAAAGGGAAACCTTTCCCATAATCCCCTCATTCCAAATTATCCCGAAGCTGTCAACCAAGTAAGCCGACTCGAAGTGCTCAACCTTCTCGCCATCGTAGGTTATTCGCGCGCAGAGGAGATGATCAAAGAATTCTTAAAAGAAAAAAGGTGGGGAATTACGGGGATCGCCGCCGAATTACTTCTCGAAGAGGGAGACACTTCTGCTATCGATCTCATCAAAGCCCTTCTTAAAGACCCCGATCCCGAGATTAGAGTACATGCCGCCCTTGCCCTTGCAGTCTGGGGAAAGGACGACTCCTCTCTCCCCATTTTGCTGGAAAGTTATAATAATGCCGACTGGACACTCAAAGTTAAAATTCTCGAGGCATGCGGTGGGCTAGGAGATGCCAAGTGCATTCCCTTTTTGGTGGGAAACCTCGGTCACCCTTCTGAAACGCTGCGCATGATCACTGCAGCTGTTTTGCTTCAGACTCTATTTCACTAGACTAATAAGACTTGTTTTGCATACTCAAATACATGCTAACACCCGATAAAATAGGAGAGATTCAGTCTCAATTGCGCCACTATGGTTTTGATGGTTGGCTCCTTTTCGATCATCACGGGTCAAACAAATTTGCCCGAGAGCTCCTTGGGATACCTGCTCTTTCGGTATTGACGAGGCGCTTTTTTTATTGGATCCCCTCCAAAGGTGAACCTTTAAAAATCGTCCATCGCATCGAAGAAGGATCTCTCGATTACCTTCCCGGCACTACCCAGTCCTATCTTTCTTGGATTGAACTCGAGGAACTCTTGCGCAAGTGCTTGGAAAAAACAAAAAAAATCGCGATGGAATACTCTTCCCGCGGAGCTATGCCAGATGTCTCTGTCGTCGATGCGGGAACCATGGAAATTATCGCAGAGTATGCCGGTTCAATTGCAAGTTCAGCCGATCTCCTTCAAAATTTTACGAGCATTCTCACTGAAGCACAGATGCAGACGCACCGCGATGCCATTGCCGTGATTTTTCGAACGCTCGAAAAAACTTGGGACTTTATTACGTTAAGCATTCGGAAAGAGGAAAAAGTTACTGAATTTGACGTTCAGCAATTTATTTTAAGCGAATTCGCGGCTAAAAATTGCATCTCTGAAGAAAGTCCTATTTGTGCCGTCAACGAACACTCCTCTTTTCCCCACTATATAGCCACGAAGAAAAGTGCAAAAATCATCCTGCCTGGCGATTTTATTCTCGTCGATCTATGGTGTAAAAAAGATCTCCCCGACGCCATCTATGCTGACATCACGCGAGTAGCCATAGCAGCACCAGAGCCAACGCCAAGACATGAAGAAATCTTTAATATAGTGAAAAAAGCGCAATTGGCAGGCATCGATTTTATTGCCCGCGGATTGGCATCAAAAAAACCGGTGCTGGGAAAAGATGTGGATGATGTATGTCGCAAAGTGATTACAGATGCAGGCTATGGAGCTTACTTTACCCATCGCACGGGGCATAATATCGGTACGAGTGTCCATGGCTCTGGCGCCCATCTGGATAATCTTGAAACCTCCGATAACCGGACCATTCTACCATCGACGTGCTTTTCCATTGAACCAGGAATCTACCTTCCCAATGCCTTTGGAGTCCGTCTAGAATGCAATGTCATCGTCACCAAAGACCTCCAGCTCGAAGTTACTGGGAAAGCCGAAGAACAAATCTTATGCCTGCTATAGTATAAGATTTTTTTAAAAGAAGAAAAAGCGATATTAAGCTAAACTATTTCTTTTTTTAGGAGGATTAAATCATGATGAGTATCCGGACCAACACTTTACCCAAAGTACAGTTTTTAGGGCTTCTTCAGATTTTAGGCGCTTCCCTTTTCTTAGCCCTACTGTCTCAGATTTCGATCCCTCTCGTCTTTACCCCCGTTCCTCTCTCAGCCCAGACGTTTGGCATGATGCTCATTGGCGCTTTGATGGGCAAAACGAGAGGAACTCTTGCCATGCTCCTTTACCTCGCTGAAGGGTGTATGGGATTGCCCTTTTTTGCAGGGGGATATGCGGGATTTTTGCGCCTGATGGGACCAACCGGGGGTTATTTTATCGGATTCCTTCTGCAAGTGTACATCGCTGGATGGATCTGGGAGAGGCGATGGCTGAAAAGTCTTTCTCTATTTGGAGGCCTTTTGCTCTCCTGCCTCCTGCAAATGAGCCTAGGCATGCTATGGCTTTCTCATTTTGTAGGTTGGAAGTTCGTCTTCTTAGAAGGCTTTCTCCCGTTTATTCCAGGTGAGATAGTAAAAGCGATTGGAGTTATAGCTTATCTAAAAGCGCGGCATGAAAAAAATAGCGATCTATAAAGGGGAAGGTGCGAGCGGCAGGTGCATCCGCTCCCTCCTCTTTTGTTTGAAAGACGAGATAGCTTTAGAGCCTTTTAAGCTATCGTTAATCGATAAAGAAACGCTGCTGCATGACGAGTGGATCGATTCCACTTCCCTCCTCATTTTCCCAGGCGGACGCGATACACCCTATCACCTCGATTTGCAGGGGAAAGCCAATCGACACATCTCCACTTTTGTCAACGAGGGAGGAAAATTCCTGGGGATTTGCGCAGGTGGTTATTATGGAAGTAGTTCTATAGAATTTGAAAGAGGGAATCCCTTAGAAGTCGTGGGAGAAAGAGAGTTGCGGTTTTTTCCGGGCATTGCCAAAGGACCGGCATATGGAAATGGGAAATTTTGCTACGATAGCCAAGAGGGGGCGCGAATAGCCTCACTCTCTTTCCAAAACTCCCCTTCTGCCGCTTATTACAATGGGGGATGTTTCTTTCACCAAGCCGAGAGTTATCCCGGCACAGAAATCATAGCCACTTATTCTGAAATAGAAGGCAATCTCGCATCCATCATCCAATGTCAGGTAGGGAGAGGATGTGCTATCTTATCGGGAGTGCATCCCGAATATAGCTCTCATCATCCCCACCTCAAGGATCTTCCTCCCCTTCTTTTCTTTGAGTTGGAAAAAATTGAAACTCAAAGAAAAAAGCTTTTCATTGAGATTTTTGAACGTGTCTTATCTTGATCGATTAATCAAACCCCAAATCAGTGAAATGAGGAAGATAATGATGAAGACAAAGAATAAAATTTTTGCAATAGAAGTTGCCCCGGCTGCAACGCCACCAAAACCGAGCAGACCTGCAATAATTGCAATAATTAAAAATGCTAAAGCCCAATATAACATTGTATTATCCTGATAATTTTTCCTTATATAGTTATAATAATAATTTTAATTTAAACTATCAACCTTTTATTTTAGTTTATTGAAATTATTGCGGTAAAATGTTTTATGCTTGAAAATTTTGAAATATTTGTTTATACTGATAGAGATAAATAAAGGTTTATATGCCCAATCCAGTATCCCATTTTATTTCAAACCATCAGAAACCATTTATGGCCGTCGGTAGTGGTACTGCTGTAGCCGGTTCTGTAGCAGCCGTTGGCGGAGTTTTTTTTCTCATTATAACAGCCATTTCTCCGCATTCTTCTCTTGGGGTTGTTGGTAATGCCTACACCATTGCTGCCGCATTGGGAGGTTCAACTATACTAATTTCCACTGGCTTAGGAACAATTATCGTCTCTCTTCTCTCTAAGAAACCTAAGACGATCCTCCGCATCATAAATAATATGGATGATACACCGGAAGCCTTGACGGAAGACGAGGACCTAAATCAGGCTCTTCACAATTTAAGTAAAGCCCGTCATAAATTCGATAGCACCAAGACTGAAACTTACCAAGACTTAATAGATGCAGCTAATGAATTAGCTAATCTTATTGTAGAAGATACCGAAGAGGAGAAGTTAAAAACAATTAGAGAGAAAGCTTCAAACATCGCAACCTTTTTAACAGCACTGAAACAATCTAAAGGAAGAGGAGATTGTCGTCATATTTACAGACTATTAGATGATATAATTTTAGCCGTAAGGGGCAAGACTCGACCAACAGAAGATTGAAGTGAGGACTATTTTTTGTGCGTATTCCTGCCAATGATTTTATCTTTCAGCATAAAAGCAAATGTATAGTTGGCTCAGGCCTGACACTTCTTGCTGCTGCTGTGTCTACGGCTGCTGGGAGTTTTTTTCTTAGTACAGCTATTTTTTTCCCACATAGTGCGATTGGTGTCATCAGCAATGTCTATTCTATCTCTGCCTCCTTTGGCGTTGCTTTTGTGTCTGGAATCACTGGAATAGGCATTCTCATCCTTGCCCTTCTCGCTAAAAAACGGCCGCCTATTTTACCTGTGGCACCCACACAACCTTGGCATCCCTCGGCTAATTTAAGTGGCTCCATCGATCGTTTCCAAACCGCTCTAGAAAACTTCAGAAAGAATCCCCAAACTTATCAGGAGTTACGGAGAGCATGCAATGCATTTAGAGAGGCGGCTAATTCTGAACCTGGAAATATCTCTGAGCCAATGCACGCCTTTTGCGATAAATTTGACAGTTTCCTCGACCGCTTGGATCGATACTCCAACGCAGAAACATCTATCCCTTCACAAACACTCGATGAAATGCTTGCAGCGTTACCCGAAGTTGCTTAATATTGTATTCTCTATAACTTAAACCTCTGAATTTACTATGTTCCCGACTATGCAAGGATCTATCACACCCAATGTGAGTATTTCTGGATATGCTCACTGAACAGCATCGAGCTATTGCAACAGCTACTTGTTTCAATTTTGTTTTAGGTGGTGCCTGTTTAGTTGCAGCAGCTCTCTCTTTGGACCCTTCCAGAGTGAAAAAGCAAGAAGGAGAAAACGAGCAACAAGTGGTAAAATTTGCCGCTGCGGCTCTTTATTTTTTAGCCTCTGGTGTCCACTGTGCTAGCAATAACCGGGGGGCGCTTCTAGGTGAATTTGCCTTTAGAATTCCGCTACCCCAATAAATTTTATGCCCAAGCAAATCATCGCCATAGGAGGAGGGGGATTTTCCATGATAAAACGCCCTTCGACTCACACCCTTCTTCTCGAGGCCTATATTTTAAAGCAAGCAAAGAAAAAACGACCGGCGATCTGTTTTATTCCTACCGCAAGCGGAGAGTCGCCGAAGTACATTGCCGACTTTTATAAGGCGTTTTCCTTACTTGATTGCCTTCCTTCCCATCTTTCTCTCTTTGAGCCTCCCAGTAGTGACCTAGAGTCATTTCTTTTAGAAAAAGAGGTGATTTATGTCGGAGGGGGAAATACCAAAAGCATGCTGGCTCTATGGAAAGAGTGGAAGATTGATCAGATTTTACGCAAAGCGTATGAGAAGGGAATCCTTCTTTCGGGGGTAAGTGCAGGAG
Source organism: Chlamydiales bacterium (assembly GCA_044869735.1). Lineage (GTDB taxonomy): Bacteria > Chlamydiota > Chlamydiia > Chlamydiales > JAAKFR01 > JBIOXR01. The sequence continues at coordinate 6,220 of JBIOXR010000015.1, read as the reverse complement.
CTAATTGTTGGTTTGACTCCTGCGTTACCGATTCTATACCAGGGCATCTTACCTCTTTGCCTTGTCTTGGCTTTTTAAAGGGAAGCTGCTGCCCTCACTACGATGGAGAGAAAGAGAGGCGTCCCTCATACCATAACTTACTCAAGGATGGAGAAATCTCATCGGGGATCGCCATCGATGATTTTGCAGCTGTCCATTTTAAGGAAGGAAAAGTGATAAACACGGTGAGAACTAATGCTACGGGAAGAGCTTATTGGGTCTCTCACGATAAGGGAAGCGTCCAAGAGTCTCCTCTTGAGTCTACTCCCCTTTAAATACTTGCCTCTGTTTTTAAAAACTGCTAAAGTGGCGAATCATGAAAAAAAGTGTCTTTTTATTATTGCTAACTGCCATCTCCCCGCTATTTGGAGTGGAGTGGAGAAAAGAGAAACAGGCCTCCCCCATAGAACAAGTCGTCATCGCAGCTCCTCAAACGCGGATCTTACTCGAAGCCATGGAGTCTGCCCCTAAAAACACCCTATTTATCTTTGATATTGGCGATGTTTTATTGGTCAATGAAGATGCTATTTTGTGCCACAAAAACACCGAGTGGCTCTTAGCCTGGATTGCGCGCGAAGCACCGCAAATGGGGAAAGAGGAAATCATTCGTTATATTGCCATTGTCGAACAAGCCGCCAAACGAAAGCTCGTTTCTCCGGCCTTTCTAGAGATCATTAAAAAAGGGCAAGAGAAAGGCAAGGTGATTGTCTTAAGTAAGTATTTTGTTGGCCCTATCAACGACCATCTCTCCTTTGAAGACTTACGAGGGCAATCTCTTACCAAAGTAGGGATCGACCTTGGAGACCCTTTCCCTCAAATGAAAACCTGGAAAACAGAAGATAAGACTACGGATTATAGAAACGGATTAATTTGCACCAGTTGCCCTCTCAAAGGCCCGGTTTTAATAGCCTTTTTAAAAGAACTTGGATGGTCACCCAAACACATCGTTTTCATCGATGATCAGCAAAAGCAATGTGAGAGCATTGTCGCCGCTGCAAAAGAACTTCAGATCCCCGCTCAATGTTTCCACTATACAGAATCGGTTGAACGCTCTGCTATTTTCGATGAAAACATTGGGGAGTTCCAAATGCATTATCTGATGGAAAATAGGCGTTGGATGTCAGATGAAGAAGCGAAGAAGGTACTTCAAGCCAAAGCAGCTTGAGAGTGCGAGGACCGTCTTTCAATCGTTAAAACAATATCAACGATAATTAATAGTGGGCCACAGCTTGTGATTTCGAGGATAGCTCGCAAAATATGGGCACTTTTATTTGGCTTTTCTGCAGACGACCTTGTGATGACATAGAAGAACCTTCCAATGCCCACGCCAGTCCCAATGATGGGAATATACCCCAGTATCTTAAAAATATTGGCCCAAATGATTGCTCTCTTAATTTTCTGATCTAAATGGGGAATTCCAGGCTTGCCTTCCAATAAATCTGCCGCAGCGTTCTCTTCAGCTGTAAAACCGTCTCGACTAATAGGAGCACATCTAGGGGCAAACTCGGGTCTCTCTTTCTTGAGAAAAAAGTTGTAATAGTAGGGCGTGTCAGCTCGAGAAGAAAAATCGAACCCAAAAGCTTGTTTAGAAGAGAACACCACCATAGATCAAGTACTCTCTTCTCTTGCCTCTTTATTTCTTTTTATCGTTAAGGAAATATCTACTACGATCAACATCCAACCACAACTGGCCATCTCAAACACGGCCCGAATCACATGCGTGCGTTTATTAGGGAAATCTTCTGATGGAGTTTTTAGCCCATTCCTGAGCCTCGCTATTCCTATACCGGAGCCAATCACAGGGATATATCCCAGAATCTTAAAGACATTAGTACGACTAATCGCACTTCTTATTTTTTTATCAATATTGGGAACAGGAAGACGCCTTTCTGCGATATCGAATAACTCATTTTCTTCAGGATTTAACCCTGTTCGATCATAAGGAGCTCGATGAGCCTGATCGCGAAAAAGATAGGGGTCGTGCTCTCTCCAGACAACATTAGAATAATAGGAGCGGTCAGCTCTGGAAAAAGAATCAAAACCAAATGCTTGTTTAGAAGAAAATGTAACCATATTAATTTTAAATTAAATTATTATGAGTATATATTCTAAAGATTTAAAAATCAAGTCATCTGTATTATTAAATATTTCTTATATTAATGGACGTATTCTATAGGTCACCCTTTCCTCGGGATTTTTTCCAATTTCCGCTTGGATTATCCCCTTTTCATTCGCAGAGAAAATAATCTCCTTAGTCAAGGTATAGGTCGAGGTGTCTTCTTCTTCATCTTCTTCATGGGGTCGGTCCAAAACCCAGGCTAATCGAGAAGGAACTAGAATTTTGTCCATTTGAACGTGAAACATGAGATGATATATTTTCTTTTTTTTATCCCAGGCAGCACAGATAAAACCTGGTGTCTTTTTCTTGTTCCATACTCTCACAGCATACATCGCGGTCCCCTCACATTTCTCGTTTTTGTTATCAATAAATGGAAAAGAAAAAGAGTAATCCTTGAGAAGCTCGGGAAAATTAAAAAGCGCCTCTAAACCACTCAAATTATGGCTAGCCTTTAACTCTGCTCTCTGTTCCAAGGTTTTATTTTTGTAAGGCCGTGTTCCTCTATCAATAAACTCCCTCACATCATCTACTGTTCCCTTCCATCTAGGAATTCTTTTATCTAGGGTATATTCATACTCGAACCCCGGTTCAGAAATTTGCCGCATCATCTCCATTACAGGCGTAACGCTCTTCACTTTCGCTTCTTGTTTTGGTAGAGAGGATGGTTTTTTTTCCACTTCAGGAGGGTTTTTCTGAGGCGCTTTTTTTCCTTTTTTTCTTTTTTTCCTTGATCGAATGGGTTGTGCCTCCATTTTCTGACCCATGAACTGTTGGAAAGTCAGTTCTGACTTATCCTGCTTTTTTTTGAAAGATTGAGCAGCTAATTCTTCCACTTTATAAAGAAAAGGAGTGAGATCTTCGGGTGTTAAATCTTGAATTTTTTTATTTAATTCTTTCGATACAAAGTAAAACCATTGCATCTGCACTTTTTGAGAATGAAGTAAGCTTAAGTGATCCAAACAGGTAAGGCGTTCTTGAATCTTTTTATTAAACGTTCTATGACCGAGAGTGCTATGCAAATGAGCTCTTACCTTGTCTAATCTCTCATTATTGCGAAAAGACCCCTCAATCCCTTCAAAATCGGTGGGATCTACCATGAATACTTTGGGAGGCTTGTCCTCAAAATCTATTTGAGTTAATGGCACTCCTCGATGAAATTTAACCAGTTGGTTTTTTACTGTATCTGTCGCCACTTTTTCAATCCATTCATCAAATAATACTTTTTTATCCTTCTTAAGAGAATCTACACTTAAATGTGGATAAGTTCTTTGAATATTGTCATTAGAACTCCTAATTTGCGAAAGTTTGCTCATTTTTTTTGTCACTTCAGTATGAAATTCTTCAAACTCTTTTATTTTTTCTGGTACAAAGTCATTAATAGTAATAGCATTAAAATCCCCACAATTATACTTAGTGTTTCCTTCTGGTTTCAAAAAAGGAAGGACGTGTAGAAAACGAGCAAATATACTTACTTTTAATGCATCTAAAGAGGCAGACATGGTTCCCTTTACAGAGTTTTAATAGAAATATACTCTATCGAGGCTTTTAAGAAAAATGTTGGAAAGGCACAGCGTGAAGAAGTTCTGGCTTGCCGTTGAGAAGGTAGTGAGTGACAGAAAGTTCACTGTTCAGAGTGCCGATGGGATAAAACGCTCGGCCAAAATGGGAGCGAAAAGCTTCATTTAAAGAGGAGGCTTGAGAAGGAGCTACGGTAAAGAGAAGACAGTATTCTTCACCCCCTTCTACTGCGAGACGAAAAGGGTTTTTGTCTTTGGCGTTGCAATAGTGTTTAAAAGAAGAAGAAAGTGGAAGTTGTTCCAAATTAATGGTAGCGCCACACTGCGAGGCTTGCAGGAGACGAGGAAGATCAGTAAAGAGGCCGTCAGAAAGATCCATCATGGCATGGACGGAAGTATGCTGGGCTAGCCACTCTCCTTCTGCTACATGGGCTTTGGGATGGCGGTGCGCTTCTAGAAGAGAAGCATAGGCTGCGTCATGGGTTTTCTCAAAATCGTGAAGTAAGATATCGAGTCCTGCAGCCGATTCGCCGAGATACCCATCGACGCAAACGAAATCGCCTACTTTTCCCATCGCTCGTTTTTTTATTTTATCCAATGCTGCTTCACCTACCATAGTGATATTGATAAACACATGGGAAAGAGAACCGACGGTGTCCCCTCCTAGCAGCTTGATCCCCATCTCTTTTAGCCCTTCTTCGATTCCATCTAAAAATCCATCTAAAAAATCGGAGTCACAGCTCTTTGGAATACCCAAAGAGAGAAAAGCATAGAGGGGCTTGCCCCCCATAGCTGCAATATCACTCGCATTGGCAGCGATGGACTTATAACCGAGATGGCGAGCCGAAATGGTCAAAGGAAGGAAGTGGACGCCTTCCACAAGGGCATCGGTCGTCACACACCAGGCCATGGAAGCATCTTTGGGGATAATCGCACAATCATCCCCAATACCCAAGAGCGGAGATGCTACTTTAAAACGTTCGGTGAGCTTCTGGACAAAGGATTCTTCGGTAAAACCGGGGCGCATGTCTCTTCCGTTTTTTTAGATGATAACCGATCGACCCATTTTCCTAGTCGCGTTGTAGCTATAAACCAAGTGAATCCCAGTCCTAACGCTATCCAACCGGCTACGGAAGAACTGGCGATTACGCCTCCATAAATGCCAGCGAGAGAAAGAGTAATGACTGAAGCGCCCCCTCTTCCCAAACGAGCACAAATCCCATCGACAACGAGTTTGCCCTTCATTTTTTCCTCTTGAGGCAGCATGACAAAAGCGAGTTCCTTCGACGCATCGAGAAGGGTATATTTACATGCTCTGCACAGGCAGAATTGCAATGTTCCCATAAAAATAACAGCAGAGAGCCACTGTTCAGGATTGAACCAGCAAGTTTCACAACGGAGGATGACAAAAAAAAGACCCTCTAAAAGCAACAAGCAAATCGGTGTCGCCAAAGCCGCCACTACCCAGCGGCAGTGTTTGAGGAGGAGTGGATTGACAAAAAGGGCAAAAAAGAGAGTGCATCCTCCTCCCCATGAATTGAGCATCGCCATAAACTGGCAGTATTCCGAAGGAGAGGTATATTTGCGCTTGAGCACATCGAAGAAAACCACCTCTCCTAGGCTATAGGCAATGTAGTCGGCCATCACGATCCAGCAGAGCAAGAATAAATGCGGAGTACGCCAACAGAGAGAGATATTCTCACGAAGCGAGAATCTCTCTTCTCTTTGAGCAACTTTCTCCGCTTTTGCGAAAGTTAACTGCTTCGAAAGGAGACAATAAAGATAACCTAAAAGAACACCTAGAAGAGAGACGATGATCATGAGAGTAATGAATATATGAGTCCATGGTTGGGAAGAGAGAGGAAAAAATTTCCAAGAGGAGGAACAAAACGAAACAAAAGGACCTGCCAACATAGAACCTAGACTGGCTCCCAACATCAGTGGAGCATAGAGACTCTTGGCTTCCTCCAAGGGAATGTATTTATTCACTAATCCCCAGAAAAGAATGATCATCAATGCGGTCTTCCAGAGTTCAGCTATGACGTAAAACATTAAAGAAGAAATAGTTTTGATCTCTCCTTGCGCCCCAACAAGCAACCAGGGGTAAAGGACCATAGAAAACAGAAGGAAAAAACCGAGGAAGCTTCCCATGACCAAAAGAAAAACACGCTGCATAGAAAAGCGATGCATGAGCTTGCCGAGAGCCCAGGTCAATAAGATAGCACCCGGTAAAGCGCCAAAAAGTTCAAATAAAGGAATGGCATGCGCCCCACCGCCGATATCGGCAACCGTTAAGGTATTTCGCACGCTGCGCAATATAGAAAAATTGACATTGAGCAAAAGCACGACAGAGAACATTAAAATAAATAGGGAGCGAGATCGTTGGGCCAGAAAAGAAAATAAGAAAATTCTCTTAATTATTTGGGACACGCACTTTTTTGTTATTTATAGTCGATTAAATTTGAAATGATAATTTTGACCTGCGTGAAAGCCTCGCGATTGATCGATCGTAACCGACCCCATATATAGCTTCAAGAAAAGGATG
>JBIOXR010000014.1:0-5072 GCA_044869735.1 Chlamydiales bacterium | reverse complement strand
AGCGAAAGCGAAAGAATCGGATGAGACTCCTCCTGTAGAAAAAATTGAAAGGAGACCTGTAAGCCATCATACAAAAAATACAAGAAGAGTCGACATTTGGGCCATCGCATTTCTCATTGGAGGATTTGCAGGTGCACTTATTTGTACCTTTGCCTTGATCCAAGTCTTTGGGCTTGTCACAATCCCTGTACTTACAGAGAAGCTTACCGTTTGGGGCTTGAGCGCTATTGCGGGCGTAGGCGGCGCTGGAGGTATTGCCGGCGGTATTCTCTTCTTAAATCGCATCACTCGATAAAATCATTTAAAAACTACCTATTATTTTTTAATAGGTAGTTTTTTACTTTTTCAAAAAAACTATTCATATTGAATTTATTCCACATTTAAACTATAATATTTATAAAATATTATAAATAATAATGTTATACTCCACAGCTAAACCAGTTTTCTCCCCTTTAGCTAAAACTCTTATTCTCACAGCATTTGTTGTTGGAACAACTGTGGGAAGTGGACTTGCTATTCCAGGAACCATGGGAATAATAGGTAATCTCACCCAAAATGTGTTCACTTCAATGGGTCAAACATTATCATTGTATGGATCCATTTCCATGGCTTCTGTTGGAGGTGCTCTGATTGGATCTTCTTTTCTTCTTCTTAGCTTTTTTATCATCCGTTCTGTAATAGACCACCTTACACGGAAAGAAGCGAACTTTATTTCCATGCCTGTACCACAACAAGGCAAACGTTCTACAGACACCATGGTTAAGCCCATCAACAGCAAAGATGAAATGGTTACCTATGCATTCTACCTCAAAGAGGGTTTTGCCTATTCTGAAAATAAAGTGTACACTCGCATTTTATGTCTCAATGAAGGAGGAGAAAACTCCTATTATGCTCTTATCTTTCTTCCTAAACAAAGAAGAACTATTTTTGTTCCCGATACAACAGAAGATGGATTTTTAGACGATCGTGACACTGAAGGCAATGCTTATGATAATGATATGGAGACTCGTGAAGGAATGAAAACTGGAAAAACAAAAGCGCGTGAAGCGATGAACAATCAAATGATTGGGGAAAATACGATGGAATTCATCGTTGCCCCTGATCCCGTATCTACAACAAATTCTTGAAAAAAATACCCTATATTCCTTAAATTTTCTTTAAAGAAAAATTTAAGGAGTTCCCATGGAGACTGCGTACCAACTCACTAGTAGAGACAAATTATTACTCTGGCTGCCAGGAAAAACGGCTGCTCTTAGCAGGCTCCCCCACACTGATGAGGGCGATCGAATCCGATATTCCTATTTAAAACCAATATCTACAATTACGTACGGCTCGTTATTACTTCTCGTTGTTTCGATCTCGGGCGTTGCTTTTGGGGTACTCGCTTATTACAGCATAATCCCTCTCACCCCTATGGTGGGTATTTTTATTATTATTCCTTCCTCTCTTAGCTCTCTTATCTTTTTATGCATCTATGTCTGCCAGAAAGGGAAACAAATGCAATATGAAATTGACTATGAGGCTCGCCCGCGATTATTCCCTACAGGGGTGCAAGCACGGCAACAACCTCTTGAACAAGAGGAAGAAGAAGGAGAGAGAGAAGGAGCAGCATTCTAGTGCCCAACTAGTTCTACAAAAAAATTCTTGCCAATTGTCCTTTTTTGCTTCAAATAGAAAAAAAGTATTCAGTAATAAATCTTCAGTGAGATATAATTTTCACTGTTTCTGAATCGACCCCATAGGTTGGTATGACGAAATGGGCAGATCCCTTCGTAAGTTATTTAACCTATTGCCAGGAGAAGGAAAGAAAGCATGGCTTTTTTCCTTTCTCGGCTTTTTCTGGTCCTTTGGGGCCTACGGCTGCTTAACCCTCTCTGAGGGGATGTTCCTCGAGAACATCGGTGTAGCTCGTCTTCCTCTGGTCTATTTTTTCTTAGCCGCTTCTATGTGCGCCATTTCGGCGCTCTTAATCTTTGCTATCCACCGCCTCTCTATCCATCGCCTCCTCATCGCCATCTGCTCTTTAACGACATTTGTCTATTTTGCGACTGCTCTTTACTGCATTTACGTCCCCTCCCCTCCAGAAAATTTCTGGTACTTTTTTCGGATCATGGGAACGGTATTTCTCCTTTCCATCTATGTCGTCAATTGGGCGTTTATCGATCAGTACTATGATCTACAAGACGGGAAGCGCATTTTTTGTCTCATTGGCGCCGTTCTCTTTTTAGGCGATGCGTGTGCAGGAGCTACGATTTCTCTCGCCCTTGAGGCCATCGGTTCGGGAGGGCTCCTCTTTGTTTTCCTCTCTTCGATCGCTTTGACGCTTCCCTTAATCGCCTTCATTGTTCGCACAACCGCTCTTTTGCCTGAAGCTCATACGGAAGGAATGGACTCCAACTCGGAAATCTCTTTTAAATCCTTTCTTTCTACCCTCTTCCGTTCCCGTTTTACCCTTATTTTGATGCTTTTTTATTTCCTCATGCAAATCCTTGCCATCACAACCGAATTTAGCTATTTCGATGCAGTAGAGACCGTATATGGCACTTCTCACGCTCATGCCGTCACGGAATTCCTAGGAAGAACTACCGCTTGGGTTTCACTAGGGAATATGATTTTCGGCCTCTTTTTCTATAGTCGCTTAGCAAAAAAAATAGGCGTTAACAACATTGTCATTGTAGCCCCCCTCTTTTTCTTCATTGTCTTTTTCCTCTGGTCGTTCGAAAGCACCCTTGCCGTTGCTGTTCTTGGAATCATCGCCCGAGAAGGGATGACCTATACGTTTGATGATAACAACCTCAATCTCCTCGTTTCAGCAGTACCAACGCGTGTGAAAAATCAAGTCAGAATTATCATCGAATCATTTTTCGAACCGTTCGGCATTTTTCTCAGCGGCCTCCTCCTTCTTGCTCTACAAAACCAAAGCAAATTGCTAGGACTATCGCTTGCCGTGGGAGCATTAGTACTTGCCTGTTTTCTCCGCTCCTCTTATCCCAAAGCTATATTTCAAAACCTCATGGAGACGCGGGTGCGCTTCGCTCGCAGTAACGCCCACTGGCTCAAACGATTCTCTAAAAAAGAGAGGGAGCGGATCGAATACCTCCTTATTAGAGCATTGAAGAAAAAAGAAGAGAAGCAATCACTTCTTGCCTTTGAAGGTTTGATTCTCCTCGGCGACACCTCCCTGCTTCCACGCCTTTTAACGCAGTTGGGGCCTTTAACGCTAAAAGGGAAGCTACAGCTCATTGAGATTTTTGCCGATAGCCCTTTTGCCCAGCATCCTTTAGTTATCGGTCTTCTCCGAAAATGGCAAAAAACGTTTCCCCATCCCACTCTTCATCATGCCGTCCATCTCTACTTCGCCCGTTACGGCCTTCTTCCGCTTACTCCTAAAGAAATTGAAGAACATCTCGAATCTTGCTGCGATAATAAAGTCTCGATTGCTATCAAGATTTTGGGACATGCAAATAATGAAGAAAATGTCCGCCGCCTCCTCCCCTATCTTTCGCATGCCTCTCCATTGGTTGCAAAAGCAGCCGCCCGCGCCATCTCCTCTCTTGCTCATCCTGAAACCTTAGATAGCGCTGCAAGCTTAATCTTTTTCTTACCTCGACTCTTCGATACCCAGACCCGTTCCTATCTTCTCACTGCGATTGAAAAATGTCAGGATCCAGCCTCTTTTGAAGAGCTGATTCTCGTGGGAAGTAAACTGCGTCCCGCTGAGCGCAAACATATTGAAATCATGATTGCCAAATCTGGCAACCAGGCCGAATCGCTCCTCCATTCTATCGTTAGAGAAACAAAATATCCCCATCAGGCTCGTCTGCTCGCCGGAAAAATCTTAGCAAGAATCTCTTCTGCTTCACTGAAACAGCTTCTCCCCTCCCTTCTTTCCCATGAAATCGATCAAGCCTATTTTTATCTCTATCACGGCCGAGTTTTGCAACAACTCGATCCTGAGTTTACCTACTTAAAAAATGCCCTCCTAACTTATGGAGAAACCTTAATTGATTTCCTGGTTCAATTGCTAGGTATTGCACATAAACTTGAAGACCCCGAAGTACTGGCTCATACACTGCGAAGCAAAAACCGCAAGCTTCAAGCACAGACCTTTGAAACCATTGAAAAAATCTGCGAGAGGAAAATTTACTTACGCCTAGAACCGCTTATCAACCAAAGAGAAAGAGGAAATATATTCCTTTTCTACCACAAAAATCGCCCCCCCATTACACTCTCTCAATTGATAGAAAAGATCCAAGAGGCTCCATCTCCTGCCATTAAAATGATCTCCCTTTCCTTTCAAGAAAAACAGAACCTCTCAAGGGACCATTTCAATATTGAACTCGCACCACTATGAGTCTGATCGAAAAAGCTTTTTTGCTCAAAGAGTCACCTCTATTTTCCAATCTCAACCTCGATGAACTCCTCTCCATTTCAGACAAGCTCGAAATGATCGGCTTTAAAAAGGGAGCGACTCTTTTTACCTCTTCCCAAGACGCCACGCGCCTCTTCTTAATCATCGAAGGCACTATCGAGATCCTATCTAAAAGTGGAGAAAAAATAGCTACTCTTGCCGAGGGGGAAATTTTTGGCGACGAGGCTCTCTTTAGCGAAAAACCACGCGCCTACACCGCCATCGCCGCAACCCCCGTTAAAGTCCTCACCCTCTCCCGCTCCCATCTCCTCGCCATCATCGACGAATGCCCCGCCGTCGCCCTCAACTTCCTCGAAGCCTACGCCTCCCACTGGGACTTCCGTCCCCGCAAACCCCGCAGAGAATAAAACTAAGTCATTTAGTACCAAAAATTTATAGTGTTTTCAAAAAATGAATTTTTCATCAAAATTTGTTTAGCCTTTTGTTTGGAGGGCTTTATGTATAACACTTGTTTACTTCTCGAAGAAAAATATAATTTGAAGAAAGAGTGGGTTTCAAATATTCACGAAATAAATGAAAATATCGCTCTACCGCGCAATCCTACAGTTTTTCCATGTGGATTGATAGATCTAAGAGGGTGTCTACAAAGTGCTAATGGCTTAGATTCGGGTTCTTTTTTCCCAGGAGGAACGATCGGATC
>JBIOXR010000013.1:0-16430 GCA_044869735.1 Chlamydiales bacterium | reverse complement strand
AGAACTCCCTTTCCCTTAAGTAATAACGCACGTCGCAAATCGCCGTCTGTAAAAATCCCTTTAAGATGCTTTTTTTCATCCACAACAATGAGACACCCACACCTTTTTGCCGAGAAGTCGGAAAGGACTTCATCGAGTGAATGAGAGGGGAGGCAGAAGGCCATCTCTTCTTGAGATACCATGAGGTCTTTGACCTTTAATGAGAGTCTTCTTCCGAGAGCACCACCGGGATGATTTTTTGCAAATTCTTCAGGAGTAAATGCTTTAGCTTTCATCAAAGCCACGGCAAGGACATCTCCAAAGAGAAGCTGTATTTCGGTTGAGGTAGTAGGAGCTAAGTCAAAGGGACAAAGCTCTTTAATGCAAGGAAGAACCATGGCTAGATCAACGCCTTTAGCTAAGCGAGATGCAGAGCGAGAGACGACCCCTATCGTTGTGACTCTCTTGTTTCTTAAAAAAGGTAGAAGGGAGAGGAGCTCTTCTGTCTCTCCACTTTTGCTAAAAATCACTAGAAGGTCTTTCTCGGTGACCATGCCAAGGTCCCCATGAAGCGCGTCGGTAGGTGAAAGGAAGAACGATTTGGTTCCCGTGCTCATGAGTGTCGCCGTGATTTTTTGGGCAATAAATCCGCTTTTGCCAATCCCTGTAAAAAAAACGACCCCTTGGCAATTTTTGATCGCATTGAAAATGGGAGTCATCGAAGCGATATCCAAATGATCGTAAAAGTAATGAAGCAGTTGTTTTTGTTCTTCAAATAGGTCTTTTAACATAAGACTGTAAGTTTACTTTCCAATAGCCTTGAAGTCATCCAGAAAAATAACTAGTATATCCGTATGGTTAAAAAACACCTTATTACTGTTGCCTATGGCGATGGCATTGGCCCAGAAATCATGGAGGCAACATTGCGCATTCTCGAGGCCGCTGGAGCTGCTATCGAGATAGATAAAGTGGAGATTGGAGAAAAGGTTTACCTAGCTGGTAATCCCGTAGGCATGGAAGAGAAAACATGGGAATCTTTAGAGGCAAGCCAAGTTTTTCTCAAGGCCCCCATCACCACGCCCCAAGGGGGCGGCTATAAAAGCCTCAATGTGGCTATCCGGTCTAACCTAGGCCTCTATGCTAATGTTCGCCCGTGTATTTCGTACCATCCTTACATCCAAACGAAACACCCTCAGATGGACCTCGTGGTGATCCGCGAGAATGAAGAGGATCTCTACGTTGGAATCGAGTACCGGCAAACCCCCGATACCACAGAGGCACTAAAACTCATCACCAGGCCGGGAACCGAAAGAATCTGCCGGTTTGCCTTTGAATACGCACGAGCGAGAGGAAGAAAAAAGGTCAGTTGTTTTACTAAGGATAATATTTTAAAAATTACAGATGGCCTTTTTCATCAAGTATTTGAAGAGATAGGGAATGAGTATTCTACGATTGAAAAAGAGCACATGATTATCGATATCGGCATGGCTAAAGTGGCAGATACTCCTGAAGCATTTGATATTATTGTTCTTCCCAATCTCTATGGAGATATCCTTTCGGATGTCACGGCACAGATCACGGGATCTGTCGGTCTAGTAGGAACGGCTAACATTGGTGAAAAAGGAGCGATGTTTGAGGCCATCCACGGCTCTGCTGTGAAAAGAGCAGGGCAGGATATCGCTAACCCTTCTGGCCTGCTCCTTGCCGGAGTACTCTTGCTACTTCACATTCATCAAGCGGAAGTTGCCACTCGCATCCACAATGCCTTCTTAAAAACCATTGAAGATGGGATCCACACAAAAGATATCTTTCGCGAAGGAGTGAGCAAAAAACTCGTCGGAACAAAAGCCTTTACAGAAGCCATTATCGCCCGATTAGGAAAACAACCAGAACATTTAAAAGCGGTCAATTACGAAAAAATCGAACACAAAATCGCCCACCCTGCTATTGCTCTTTCACCATCTAAGGTTACCCAACGGGCTTTAATAGGAGCCGATCTTTATATTTATTCGACTGTGAGTGTCGAAGTCTTACAAAAAAAGCTTTTCGAGCTCAGTACTCCCTCCTTGAAGCTCGTGGCCATCTCAAACCGAGGGGTACGCGTGTGGCCTAAAAATGTTATTGGGCAATCTCTTATCGACCTTTTTCGATGCCGGTTTTTGGGTAACAACAACATCTCAACCCAGGCCGTGGGGTCTCTTCTCCATCGCCTGGGAACGGCTGGTCTCGAAGTAACTAAAGCGGAAAACCTCTATACCTATGATGGGAAACGAGGGTTTTCCGAAATCTAACGCGCCTCTAAATGTTGTTTAAAGGCCGCAAGAAACTGACAGCCGTAGATCCCATCGATGATGCGATGATCAAAGGTGAGCGAGAGGTAGAGCATCTGGCGAATAGCCATCGTGCCATCGTCTTTCACTACAAGCCGTTTTTGAATTGCACCGGCTCCCAAGATAGCCACCTCAGGATAGCGTATAATGGGTGTCCCCAAAAGAGCGCCAGTCATCCCGAAATTGGTAAGGGTAATGGTTCCTTCTGTCACATCGTCAGGAGAGAGTTTGCCAGCACGAGCGCGAGCAGAGAGATCGGCAAGAGATTTGGCGATACTCACTAAGTTGCGCTCTTCGCAGTTTTTGATTACAGGAACAATCAATCCTCCCTCAATGTGTACAGCGACTCCAATATTGATATAGCGCTTAATGACAATAGTCTCTCCCTCTAAGGAAGCATTCAGCAAAGGAAACTGCTGTAGAGTTTTGGTGAGGGCCTGGAGGAGAAAAGAGGTGAATGTTAGCTTTACTTCATGTACCTCTTGGAAACGCTCTTTTTCTTTTGCCATCAGGTCGAAGAGCTCTGTCACATCCGCCTCATGGACGATCGAGGCATGAGGAGCTTCATAGAAAGAACGAACCATGTTGTCGGCTATCGTCTTGCGAAGACCCGACATCTTGACTCTCTCTTCAAGGGGTTTCCCTACCAGAGGAGGAGAAGAAACTCCTTTGCTGAGGTAATTTTCGACATCTTTTTTTGTAATCCGTCCTCCCTCTCCACTTCCAGGAATTGTCCTTAATTTCTCGAAAGGAATTCCCTCGCTTTGCGCCAAGCGGAGAACGGCTGGGGAAAATATCTCCTCTTTCCCTTTTGTGCAAGAAGCTATGGGAGGGCTTTGCGATCTACTGCAAGCTTTCAGAGGTTCTTGAGCGAGGTTACTTTCTCGAGAACACAAGAGGGCAAGAGGGGCGCCAACTTCTATCTCTTCCTCTTCATTTGCGAGAATCTCCAAGAGAATTCCTCCCTGAGGAGCGGGAATCTCTGAGTTAACTTTGTCGGTTGATACTTCGACCAAGGGCTCATCTCGTTTGACCTCATCCCCCGTTTTTTTCAGCCACTTCACCACTGTGGCTTGCGTGATACTCTCCCCTAGTTTGGGAAGGGTGATTGTAATTTTATCTTCCATATTTTTATTACTCCGAACTTGTTTCAATGACCGACTCTTTCGAATAACTGACAAGTTCGGTCGAATTATATTGTTTCTCATCTAACTCTTTTTCCGTCTTTGCCACATACACCGCTGTAATGGCATCTCCTAGGATATTGACGACAGTGCCAATCGTGTCGCGGATGCGGTCGATCCCTGCAATGATGGCAATGCCTTCAATAGGCAATCCCACAGCTCCGAGGACGATGGACATCGTAACGAGTCCTCCCCCAGGAATTCCGGCACATCCGACAGCAGAGAGGGTCGCCGTGATGACAATGATGAGCAAGCTCTCAAAACCTAGGTGTAAACCATAAGCCTGAGAGATAAAAACGGCCGTGATCCCTTGAAAGATGGCCGTGCCGTTCATGTTGACCGTGGCTCCCAAAGGGAGCACAAAACTGGCGATATTTTTTGAAACGCCGAGGTTAGCACGGACGCAGTGCATAGAGACGGGGAGCGTAGCCGAGCTGCTGGTCGTGGAAAATGCAAAAGCAATGGCATCGCCCATCCCTCTGATAAAGGGGCGCACCTTCACCTTTGCCATAAATATCAAGATACTCCCAAAGACGATCACCATGTGGACTAAACAGGCAATGAAATGAGCTAAAAGAAACTTGAGAAGGGGCAAGAGAATGCCACAACCAAACGTCCCCGCCACCCAAGCCATGATGGCAAATACGCCAATAGGAGCGAAATGCATAACCATCGAGGTGATTTTATACATCACTTCTGCAAGCGATTCGATCGCTGCCAAGAGAGGTTTCCCCCTTTCGCCAGCGAAATTGATCCCCAATCCTAAGAAAATCGAAAAAGCAATGACTTGAAGGATATTTCCGTTATTAGCTAGGGCTGAAATGGGATTACTAGGAATGATAGAGATCAAAAGATTGACGAGCTCTGAAGTCTCATCGATCGATACTTTCCCTGCTTCGTAGGTTAATCCTATTCCTTTTCCCGGATTAAATACATGAGCAAAGCAAAGGCCGATGACAATCGCTATCGCCGTGGTGACGATAAACATGCCAATCGTCTTAAAACCAACTCTACCGAGTTTTTTCGGATCATGGATGGAGGTAACACCCACTGTCATTGAGGCGAAGACCAACAAGACAACAATCATGCTCAGAAGATTGAGAAAAACTGTCCCAATGGGCTTCAAGATTTCTGCTTTTGGACCAAAGATCACCCCGGCGATAACTCCTAGCCCCAAGGCGATAAGCATTTTCAACCACAGTTTCATTTTACGCTCTCTTTAATACGTCCAATCATGCACTTCCATGCCTCTTCATTTTCTGCAATAGTGAGCTCGAGGCTCACATAGGCTAGAGGAAGAACCGTTTTGATTTTTGTCTCTTTAATTTTTACCCAATCTTTTTCGGTGCAGAGCACCAATTGCGCCTTCCAATCTAATGCTTTTTCAGAGAAGAGTCGGATCTCCTCTTCTCCGATTTTTTCGTGGTCGGCTAAAAAAAACGTTTTTACTACTTTTGCCCCAGCTTGCTCGACGCTTCTCACAAAGCGTTGGGGGTCGGCAATCCCACAAAAAAGAGCCACCGTGAGGCCATGCAACGCAATCTCTTTGCCTGAGTAAGTTATTGCTTTCTTTAGTAAGGGAGAGACTCTGACGCAAGGGGCCTTCGTCCAATAGGCTACCTTCTCTTGCATTTTAGCTCCCTCTTCGCCTTGCAAAATGACGAGATCCGCTTCTTTTAGGCGCCTTTGCTCATCTCGCAAATAACCCAAGGGGAAAAACTTCGCTTCGGCCTCTCTTCCTTGAATAGAAACGATTTCAAAATGGCGCTTCATTCTACGATGTTGCATGCCATCGTCGAGGATGACGACCTCAGCTCCTGCTTCTGCCGCGCATTTCGCCCCCGCCAGTCTATCTTTCCCCACAACGATGACAACCCCTGGCAGCCGCTCTGCTAAAAGCGACGATTCGTCGCCTGCCTCTGCTGCCGAATATAAGGGGCCACTTCCGTTGCTCAGCAAGAGAGGTTCTTTTTGCTTTCCTCGCCTTCTGTATCCCCTCGAAACAATGCCCACGCGAAAAGAGCGCGATAGCTCCTCTGCCAGCATGAGGACGAGAGGCGTTTTGCCACTCCCTCCAACAGCGATATTCCCAATGCTCACAACAGGTAAAGGAGCTTCTTTCTGCGGCAAAAAACCCCATTCGTAAAAATTATTTCTCATCTTCGCTGCGAAGTGAAAGAGGAGGCTAGGGAGTACCAGCGCAGCCTTGTGGAAAAAATTTTTTCTCTGCCTATAGGCGAGATGTTCGACTGCACGGCGTAGGTGTATCATCCTACTTCAACGCGTATGAAAAAGGATTTGGAACAGCTTCCTGGCTCTTTGGCGCATAAAAAAGAAGCTCTTCGATGATTTCGATCAAAATGTGGATAGCAGCCATATGAACCTCCTGGATGCGATCCGAAGTTGAAGGGCCATTGATCGTGAGTTCCAGATCTGCAAACCCTTTTAATTTACCTCCTCCTCTTCCAAGAAAAGCGATTGTTTCCAAACCACAATGCCTAGCTTTTTCAAATGCAAAGCACAAGTTGGGAGAGTTTCCACTCGTCGTCATACCAATAAAAATATCTCCCTGTTTACCAAAAGCCTCTACCCCTCTTGAAAAAACTTTTTCATATCCTAGGTCGTTTGCCACACATGTGATATGTCCCACTTCGGAAAGAACCAAGGCGGGTAGGGGTTTCCTCTCTTTGCGGAAGATGCCCGTCAGTTCTTCAGCAAAATGGGCAGCATCGCAAAGGCTTCCCCCGTTGCCTGCAAGAAGCAATTTTCCACCTTTCTGGAAACAGTCAACGATCATCGTCGCCGCTTTTTCAATAAAAAGAAGATTCTGACTTTCTTTCAAAGAAGTGAGAGTCGACAAAGACTCATCAATGGAATGTAAAATTTTATTCTTCATATATAAGGCTATTAGGATATACAAAAATCCTTAAAAATTCAATAATTTAAACCTCAATTTAAAGAAAAGAGTTTAAAAACTGCTATGCCCAAAGAAACAAGGCCTTTTACATTGACCTTAGGAGCCAAAGCGATCGATTTTCATTTAAAAGCTACCGACGGGAAAACCTACTCTTTAAAAAATTTTGAACATGTCAAGGTGCTAGTTATTTTTTTCACCTGCAACCATTGTCCTTATGTGATTAACTCCGATGAGGTGACGAGAAAAACAGTAGAAAAGTTTCAACCCCGCAGTGTGGCCTTTGTGGGCATCAATTCCAATAGCAAGAATACTTACCCTGAAGACTCCTACGAAAAAATGGTAGAACGGATGGACAAATACCGGTTTCCTTGGGTCTATCTCTACGATGAAACACAACAGATAGCCAAGAAATACGGAGCTCTTCGCACACCCCATTTTTTTGTCTTTGATGAAACGCGCCACCTCATCTACTGCGGCCGAGGAGTCGACACTCCCCGCCATCCCGACAAAATCACGCGCAACGACCTCGCCGTTGCCCTCACAGAGCACCTCGAGCACAAACCTATTGCCACCCCACTCACCAATCCCATCGGATGCAACGTTAAATGGGAAGGGAAAGACCCCCACTGGATGCCACCAGAAGCGTGCGACTTGGTGTAATTACTGCCTGGCGTTACACGCCAGGCGACAATGAAAGTGAAAGTTCGTGGTCAGAGTCAATAGCGGGGGCTTCGCCCCCAGCTCCCCCTTGAGCTTCCCCCGCCGCGCCAAATCGTCCCTCCTCGGGAGGGCAGTGCGAAGCACAGCACCTCCACTCGTTCGGAACGATTTTGCATCAGCGGATGGAAGCCGTCGATTGCGGGCCGAAGCCCGCACCGGATCTTTAAGATATTTAGTTTCGGTGCTGGCGTGAGCCAGCAATCAATGGCTGAATGCGCGAAGCATAATCGCTCTGACCGACGGGGGAGCTGTGCTATGCACTGCCTTCCGGAGGAAGAGCGATTAGGCAAAGCGCATTTCAGCTCAAGGGGGAGCTGGGGGCGGAGCCCCCGCTATTAACTCTGAACCGAAAATTATTTTTTTGTTCTCTGTCTCAATACTTCATACAATAGCAGTGTAGTCGCTGTTGCAACGTTGAGTGAGTCGGCTTTTCCCTTCATGGGTATTTTGACTTGTATGTTGGCTGATTGTAGCCAGGTGTTTTGAAGACCGTATTGTTCGCTGCCTACGATGATGGCGAGGGGTTGTGTGAAATTAGCTTCGGTAAACTCTAGGGTTGCGTGAGGGGTTGCAGCGACGATGGCAATGCCATTTTGGCTAAGCCAGGGAAGGAGTTCTTCGGTGCGAGCTTCGATGACTGGGAGAGAAAAGAGCGTCCCCACGCTGGCACGGACGACGTTGGGATTGAAGAGATCGGTGCACTTGTCGGCGAGAATGACGCCATCGGCTCCGGCCCCATCGGCGGAACGGAGGATGGTTCCTAAATTTCCCGGTTTTTCTATCGATTCTGCAACAATGAGAAAAGGCAGAGGAGAAAGAGGAAAATTCTCCAAAGGTACCTCCCACTGTGTAGCAATGGCGAGAAGGCCATCGGGGCGATCGCGGTAAGAAAGAGTGGAAAAGACTTTGGGATGAAGGGTGACGACTTTAGCTCCGCGACGGGAGAGTTTTTGTATTAACGCCTCTTCATTGGAACCTAGAAAGAGTTCAGGCGCGATCAAAAGAGTCGTAATTTCTACTTTACTTTCACTTGCTCTCAATAACTCTCGATACCCTTCGATGAGAAATGTTTTTGTCTTATCTCTTTCGCGCCTTTCCCACAATTTTTTGGTCTCTTGTACAAGAGGATTTTTCGTACTCGTGATGATCATTTGCGCGTCCATTTTACAAAAGTTCCACTAGGAAGTAAGAAGTCCGATTGATGCGATGGGAGAACCATCTCACCTGCTTCATAAGCGCCTTTGCTGCCCAAGCGTTCCATCAAGAGCTGTTTTAACACGAGAGGGGTGTATCCGGGAGTATGGGAAGAGAGCAAAAGAAATAGAGGAGTGGAAGAGAAGAGCGCCACACACTCATCTAAAAGAGCAGGTAACTCGCGTTCGATTTTAAACACTTCGCCCCGATTGCCTCTTCCAAACGTTGGTGGATCTAAGATGATGGCATCGTATTTTACCCCTCTTTTTTTCTCTTTGGAGAGGAATTTGCGCGCATCTTCGATGATGTAGCGGATAGAGGCTTTTTCGAGTTGGTTCAGGCGTGCATTCTCTTTTGCCCACAAGAGCATTCCTTTAGCAGCATCTACATGAGTAACAGAGGCGCCTCCCAAAGCAGCGGCAAAAGTGGCTCCACCGGTATACGCAAAAAGATTTAGAAGAGTAATTTTTTTTCTCTCATTGTGAATCGTTTGCTGGATCCAACTCCATAGAGGAGCTTGTTCGGGGAAAATCCCTAAATGTCCAAATGCCGTGGGTTTGAGTTGAAAATGGATCCCGGCAACTTCCACTTCCCACGAAGAGGGTAGAGGCCTTACCATTTCCCATCCTTCTTTACCATCTCTAGAGAAAGAGGCATCTGCTCTTTCCCACTCTTTTTTTGGTAGACGTGGGGCCCAAAGAGCCTGCGAAGAAGGACGAATGAGCCTATAGGGACCGAATTGTTCTAGTTTTAATTGGTGGCCGCTATCAATTAACATTAGACCTCTTTCGAAATTCCATTTGCTTGCTAAAATTACCCTTTTTGGCACCTTGTGCCAAAATTTTTCGACCATGTGATTACACATGCTCTCAAAATTTTGACTCAAATCTGCACAAAAAGTGTCAATTTTATCAAACAAAGCGAATTTCGAAAGAGGTCTATTCTTTTCCAAAGAGCACACTGATTTTTTCTCGGATAAGTTGTGGGTGTGCGTTAATCCAATCGCATTTTTTTCCGAGTCGTATATTGGTTGCAGAGCGCTTACCATCTACGAGAAAGCGGGTGGGAAGGGTGAAGTCCCTGACCCATCTCTTTATCTTGTGGAAAAGAAGGGTATTGATAAATCCCTCTCGCACCGGTTCAATAGCATAGGTAGTCCTGCTCTGAAAAAGTTGAGGATAAGAGAGGAGAAAACCCCACGTGATACTTCCTTTCCCATACACTTGCGTGCGGAAGGAGCCGTCTTCTTTCGAATATTGCAAATGATTGGATTGCATTTGAATCACAGGCGTTTTCGGTTTAATGAGCACTCTTCCTGCCGACAGAGGAATGGCATAGAGATTTGTGGGTTCCAGAGTCAAGAGGTTAGAAAACTTAAGAGAGAAGTGTTCATACGAGGGAAGAGCACCTTTTTTTAATAACTCTGCATACTCCCGGTAGTCGGCTATAAACCGTTCAAAAGGGATCATCGCCTCATCGATCGTGCATTTTCCATTGGTTGCAATCAGGAAAGGATCTTCTTTAGATGAAGAGAGAAATCGGAGAAAATGTTCGATTTCAAATCCGTCCAAGAGAAGTGCTATTTTCTGAAACTTAGAAACTTGCAGTTCACCTTCTGCCGCGAGAGTACTTAAGGGGATCGGAGGGAAAGACATGGTTGCTACTCCGTTTCTTTTCGTTTGGGAGAGAAAAAGGAAGAGAGAATTAGCCAGCCAACGCCCAAGGTGATAAGAGAATCGGCAATATTGAACATGGGGAAATCGTACCCCCAAAAACTAAAATGAAGAAAATCGACGACCTGGCCATAGAGGAAATAATCGGTGACATTGCCAAGAGCCCCTGCAATGATGAAGACTAAGGCAATATCGGTACCCTTTCTTTTGTTGAAACAAACGAGGTAAATAAGCATGCCGAGGATAAGCGCCATTCTGATGCCTAGTAAATAGTGCTGAAAATTGGCAAAGGCTCCCCAGGCAGCTCCTTTATTCAAAGCCAGGCCAATAGAAAAATCGATGCCCAAAAAATTCTGAAAAATTCCTATGCCTCCATAAGGGTAAGAGTGGGTAAAAGAGGCCGTGAGAGGTAGTAGATGATAGACGTAGGCTTTAGAAAAAAAATCGATCCACAAAAGGACCATTCCTAAGATGACGAGAATCGCATAACGGCGAAAAGAGGAATTCATTCTCCGATTTTTCCCTTCTCATATTTTTCTTGCTCCTCCACTGTCATAATGGCATAGGGCACAACCTCAAGGCGCCTTAGAGGAATTTCTTTTCCACTGATATCACAAATTCCATAGGTGTTTTCGTCGATTTTTTCTAAAGCGCGATCGATGAGGCGCAAGACGGCATATTCAGCTGTGGTCACCTCTAGGCTTATAGTCCGGTCAAAGTCATCTGTTCCTTGATCAGCTTGGTGCTGTGAATAGCCTGTGGCTTCATCGGGTACTTTGACCTCACGGGTTGCTCCTTCCAACGTGTGGGCTAGCTGGGCTCTTAATTCCAAAAGCCTTTTTTTGAATTTGTCAATTTGTGCTTTGTTCAGCGGCATGTCTCCTCCCCTTTTAATGAGATTATATCTTCACCGTTCAGGCATTTTCCCGGATCCACGGAATAAATCGCCTCCATGAGCTCCCCGATATCCTTAAAACGACGATAAACGCAAGCAAAGCGGATATATGCGATCGTATCCATTGCTTTCAAATATTTCATTACTATTTCCCCGATTTCTCGGGTAGAAATTTCTCGGACTTGTCGTTCCATCAGTTCGCTTGTGATCTTGGCAGCAAGAGATCGCACTTGCTC
Organism: Chlamydiales bacterium; assembly: GCA_044869735.1. GTDB lineage: Bacteria > Chlamydiota > Chlamydiia > Chlamydiales > JAAKFR01 > JBIOXR01. Next base: position 5,302 of record JBIOXR010000013.1, on the reverse strand, counting down.
ATGGGAGATATGAGTGTGTCGGCATGCAGCTTCGAGTCCATTAATGAGTTTTTGTTCTTGGAAATCTTCGTATCTTCCGTCCCTTTTGCGAACTTGAATAGTTAATTCTACAGTTTCAAAAGTAGTAAATCTTCTCTGACAGCGCAAACACTCTCGTCTCCGACGGATAGCATTCACATCAATAGCATTTCTTGAATCGGTAACTTTAAGATCTTCAGAATTGCAAAAAGGGCATTTCATCTCTATTCCAGATAAGAGGAAATCAGAATTAAAATAATGGGAGAGTAATGATAAAGCAATATCCAAATAGATACTAGACTTTTGCTCCCACCTAGTAAAAAATTCTTGATATTTATAGGCATTCGTCTATGTTGATATTAAACAACAAGGAGATGCTATGGCTGCAACAAAAGAACTTTTTGATAAAAAAAAGGCCGCTCAAGTGGTTGAACTTCTACGCCATTTCGTGGCTGATACCGCTGTCCTTTATTTCAAAACGTTAAATTTCCATTGGAATATGGAAGGCCCTCAATTCTTCATGTATCACCGCCTTCTCGAAGAACAATACAAAGAAATGGCCGATGCGATGGATGAACTGTCCGAACGGATACGGATGTTAGGCCATAAAGCTCCCGGATCGATGGCAGAATATTTAAAGTTAACTTGTGTCAAAGAGTCGCGCGATACTCTCCCTTGGAAAGAAATGGTAAAAGAGCTCGTCAAATCACATGAATCGATGGTTTCGCACCTGCACGAGCTCATTAATTTTTGCGATGAAAATTACGATCAAGGAACGAGCGACCTCTTAATTGAAAGGATACGCTTCCACGACAAAGCCGCGTATCTCCTTCGCAGCCATTTGAAAGGCTAATGCCTTGCTTTGTACTCGTCGATTACCGTCTCTGCGGCATCTTTGGCTTTGTCAGCCATCTCTTTGGCTCGCGATACGAGATCTTCGGCCTCTTCGCTTAGAGAATCCATCATTTCATGAGCTTTTTTCGAGACATCTTTGCACTTGCGATGTAGATCTTTTCTCATTTCGCCCCCGGTTTTTGGAGCCAAGAGCATCCCCGCCACACTGCCGATAACTCCACCGAGTACTATTCCGATGAAAAACCCTTTTCCATTACGCGCCATTTTTTTCTCCCTCTTTTTATTATTTACGCCTTTCTGTGAGCTTTTTAAAAAACGATGCCCCTAACAATAGGAATTCGCAGATATCGACAGCCCAATGGGCGACCTCTTCTTTCCGCTGGGTCTTTTTTTCATCAAAACGCTCTACAAATTTTTCGGCCATCACCCCTGCTTTGGATACCGTATTAAATAAAGGTTCGATAGCCTGACTTTTCTTATGAATATCATCGCTCACTTTTTCCACTTCAGAACGAACCGTCAATAACAAAGCTTCAGTTTTTTTAAGACTTTGAATGAGCACCAACAAAGCCCATATGGCAAAGCCTACCAATACCACAAAGGCTATTGCAATAATAAATATACTGATTTCTAATAAATTATCCATATTATTAACCTTTATAATCTTATTTTTAAATAATCGGGTTAAAAAGTAAACAGAATTATTTAATAAATAGAGGGAAAGATTATTATAAAAGGCTAGAAATGAGCGCTTTATTTCTCTTCGATGATGTGAAAAGAGACTTCTTTTCTTAACTTGTAGATTCCCAATAGGTTAGAAATCAACAAGAGAGAACCCGAAATCGACATGATGAGAAGGGGCTTTGACTGATCAAAGAAAGAGAAGAAGATAAAGGCAAAAGTCGCGTAGACCAGATAGCAAATAGGCCCCCATTTAGCATGTAAATATCTCGCACATTTAAACCCGACGCAGAAATAGGCGATCATCGGCGTAAAGCCCGCGACCATTAAAAAGGTGGGCATAAAGATGTGCATATAAGGGAAGTAGCTAGCGAGAACCGTTTGGACGACGTGGGAACCGGGTATGGGGGGATCCATTTTCCAAATCCCTGAGATTAAGACTAGAAAAATACTTGCGCTACAGACGAGATTATCTAGGAGAACCCCGAGGATAGCCAAACGAGCCTGTTTCGCAGGAGCGCTGACGCTCGATTCACTTTGAATAATCGAATCAAAGCCAATACCAATATCGGCCGAATAAGCGGCGCGCGACATCCCTTGCTGGATGGCAAGCAAGATGGTGCTTCCTGCAAACCCTCCAACAGCTGCATGGCCAGTAAACGCCGACTTAAACACGGTGGCCATCAAAGCAGGAATAGAGTGAATTTCTAGCGCAATCACAATAACGGCAAGGGTTACATAAGTCAGTACCATGACAGGCATGATCGCAGAACAGATTTTTCCTAATCTCTTTACGCCTCCCAAGCCCGCATAAAAGACTACAAATAAAAGGCCTGCCATGACGAGATAACGATGGATCGACCAGTTAGTCGAGACGCTTTCGGTAACCACCGAAAAGAGGTAAATTTCAACCCCATAAATACAAAGAAGGGCGGCAACAAAAGCCGAAATCCACCCGTTTTTAAAGGCCGCTTTTAAAAAATACATGGGGCCGCCATCATAGCTCCCCTTTTTATTTTCTATTCGGTATTTGATACCGAGATACACCTCTGAGTATTTGACAATCGCGCCTAAAATCCCCGTCACCCAAACCCATAAAAGAGCCCCAGGCCCCCCCAATTGGATAGCCGTCACGATCCCCACGATATTTCCAACCCCGATCATTCCACCAACCGAGGCAAAAAATGCCCTTAAAGGGTGGACCCCTCGCTCATTTTTTACGGAAGGCTTCGTCAGCGCGTGAAAAAAAACCTTTAAAACACTGGGAATTTGGCGTAACTGAAATAAGCGGCTCCGTAGCGTTAGGAGGGTTCCGCACACCATAATTAATCCAAAAGCAATATACCCCCAAAAAACTGAATCTAATTGTTTGAGGAAACAGAAGAAATTGTCGCACATGGCAAATATTTTAAATCATTAATGAAAAATTATAAAGAGAAAACAAACTATTTTTTAATATTAAAATTTTTAATTTAGAGGATTTTTTGGGGTGTTTTCTCCCACTGCAGCATCTCTTTTTTGCGTTCTTTACCCCAACGGTAGTGGTGGGGATTGCCGCTTTTAGCCACAACGCGGTGGCAAGGAATGAGATAAGAGATTTCATTTTTGGCAATGGCACCGGCTACTGCGCGTGTTGCGGAAGGTTGGCCGATGCGCTCAGCAACGGCTTCATAGGAAAGGGTAGTACCAAAAGGGATCTCGAGAAGAGCATTCCATACTTTGAGTTGAAAAGGAGTGCCATAGACAAGTAATTCTATATTAGGCGAAGAGGTAAAAACACGCGCGCTTAAGTTTTCGAAAACTTCTTTCAAAGAACCATTCCAGAAATTTGTGAGTTCTTCCCTAGCTTTTTTCCGATCGTCGGCAAAGGCAAGGTAGCACACTTTTTTCTCATGCATGCCAATGAGACACTCGCCAAAAGGAGAGGGATTAAAAGAATAAGAAATTTCAAAATTATTTTCCTTCTTGGGGAAGAGATGCAACATAAGCTTTTAATTTATCTAAAAATTTAGGATCGGCTAAGGGCCTTTGTGATTTTATACAATGAAGAGCTTGATCGACAGACATTTTTTTCCGTTTGATGAGATAGAGCATGAAGATGGTCACACTTCGAGAGATTCCTGCGCGGCAGTGAATGAGAATTTTTTTGCCTTGCTCTTCAGCTTGAGCAATTTTATTTAGAAGTGGTTCAAACCATTCGATGACATCGATTTCACGTATTTTATTTCTTTTAAACCGAAGCAGATTAGCTAATTCAAAAACATCCATTTCAGGCAAACGCTGAGGAGAAGGCGTGTCGATGGTACAGTCATAAGCAATTGTTTCCCAAAGATCAGCGTTATCGCAAAACATTTCTCCTACATGAACCCAATCAATACCGTTGGCAAGGAAATGTCCTTGTAAGAAGGCAATATCACCTTCTGGTTCATTTGAACAAAGACGTTCTAGAAGAGGACAAGCTTTATAGATGTCTTTGAGGGGACAACAAGTCACGATAAAATTAAAATTCTCTTTATTGTTTGTTTTTAATCGTTTTGTTTTCGTAGTTACATTGAGATGGAGAGTATTAATGAAAGCGTGGGCATTGCCAATGTAAAACTTATCTCGAATATGGGAATGGGTATTGACATAGACAATTTTTTGAGGTTTGTCGGTAATGAGTTTAGCTAAAAGGTTGTAAACGAGGAATACAGCGCATACTCCGACTCCGCTCCATGCCCCAGTACGGGCAAGCTGAGAGTCTGACTGGTAAAACAATACAAGCACAGAAATAATAAGAAAAAAAAGGCAGGTAATTAGTTTCCATTTGCTATTTGCCTTTAGAGCAGGATTGAAAAAAGGAGAAGAGATTTTTTGAATAGCTGACATATTAAGATATCTTAAAGAGAGTCAAAGTTAAAGTAAACTCTCATGGCTCCACATAGCCTTCGGGATAGACATGCTGGTCGTAAGTCGCCTTTAAAATGCGAGAGAAGCTTTCTAATGAAGAACAACCATAAGCATGTAATGTGATGGCGGGTGCTCTCCCCTCACCTTCAAAGAGTAATTGGTGGATAAATGGCCTCTGATTTAAATCTACAGACTTTTCCCCCAGATGAAAAACCTCTTTTCCACAAAATTGAATGCTCTTATCGCAGAAATTTAATCGTTGATATTGAAGCTCGGTGATCTCTCCTAACACTACTGTATAAGCGCAGGGGATAGGATGCGAATGAATATTTGTTTTATAACGCGTATCTTTGTTGCAGCATTTAAGAGCTTCCTCCTGCGATGGCCATACATATAGCAAAAATATGATACCACAGCCTTCTTTCCCATCCCAAAGAGGAAACGTAGCATAACGAAGAGCTTGTGTCTCGGAATCTACCCGGTAGGTGTAACAGGAAAGGTCCAATCCACTTTGAAGTGCTTCTTTACCGATCAAATCAATGTTACAAAACAATGGGGTGAGGTCTTTTTGCTCTTCCAGATGTTTATTAATAATTTCAGCAAAAATTTCCCGATTCTTTTCATGAATTGGCGAACCATTTCCTATTTGCCAATAGAAAAGGAAGAGAGTAAGAGAAATAAAAAAAGCCTTAAATCGCATCATCTTCTATTATAATTACAATCCATCTCTTTTTCATCTAAAAAAGTTGTCGCGGTTGCTCGCTCAAAGGTGGGATTCTCCCTGGGTTGGGCGGCCGAAGGCATCGCCCAACCCTTCGAATCCTCTCCTCCGGATCAAAAAAAAAGGTGCAGAAAATAA
>JBIOXR010000012.1:0-4459 GCA_044869735.1 Chlamydiales bacterium | reverse complement strand
GAAATTCCCTTCTTTATCTTTTTGAAACCAGTTAACCGAATAAATGAGAGGGCGTTTAACCTTCCCCTCTCCTATCTCTAGCCAATGGCCAAAATAATCTCCCATGTTATATCCACAGAAAGGGAGCATAGCAAAGGGGTCGTGTCTCAGTTTACCCACAGCTCCTGTGGTAGCAGCTGTCGTTTCGGAGGCTAGATTTGCCCCCATGAACACTCCATGGTTCCATCCGTACGACTCGACGACAAGAGGAGCCATCGTCGCACGCCTTCCTCCAAAAATAATCGCTTCTATGGGCACTCCTCTAGGATCTTCCCACAACGGGTCGATCACGGGACATTGACTGGCAGGAGCCGTAAACCGAGAATTGGGGTGCGCAGCTACCATACCACTTTTCCAGGGAACACCTTGCCACGTGATAAGGCCTGAGGGTATTTCCTTGGTCATTCCTTCCCACCACACATCGCCATCAGGTGTAAGAGCGACATTGGTAAAAATGGTATTCTTGTTGCAAGTGGCTATTGCATAAGGGTTCGATTTGAGAGATGTTCCGGGTGCAACACCAAAAAAGCCGGCTTCGGGATTAATGGCCCATAAACGCCCCTCTGCGTCGAACTTCATCCATGCAATATCATCGCCTACCGTTTCGACTTTCCATCCAGGGAGAGTCGAACGGAGCATGGCGAGATTGGTCTTCCCACAGGCACTGGGGAAAGCTGCAGCAAAGTATTTTTTCTTTCCTTCCGGATTCGTGATTCCCAGCACGAGCATATGCTCTGCAAACCATCCTTGCTCTTTGCCCATCACGGAAGCGATGCGCAGTGCTAAGCTTTTTTTCCCAAGTAGTGCGTTTCCACCATAGCCACTGCCATACGACCAGACGCTCTTTTCTTCAGGGAAATGGACGATGTGCGTTTCACTCGTGTTGCAGGGCCAAGGTACATCTTTTTCGTCTACCGCCAGAGGTCTGCCTACAGAATGGAGGCAAGGAACAAAACTATCCTCTTCTAAAACATCGAGCGCTGGTGTACCCATACGGGTCATCAGCTTCATATTGCAAACGACATAGGCAGAATCGGTGATCTCTACGCCAATCTGAGAAAAGTCGGAGCCCAAAGGCCCCATACTAAAAGGGACGACATAAAGAGTCCTGCCTCGCATACACCCTTTGAAGAGTCGCAGTAACTTTTTTTTCATCTCTTCGGGGTTGACCCAATTATTCGTAGGGCCCGCATCTTCTTTTCGTCGAGAACAAATAAAGGTTCTATCTTCCACGCGAGCCACATCATCGGCTGTAGTGCGCGCGAGAAAGCTATTGGGCCTCTTCGTTTCATTTAGCTGGATGAAAGTACCATTTTTTTCGAGCTCGGCTGTCAGAGTATCCCATTCTCTCTCGCTTCCATCGCAGAGATGCACCCGGCTCGGCTGACAGAGTTCGACGACTTGCTTCACCCACTCTGTCAGGGATTGATTTCTTAGACTATCGAACATAGGGAAGTCAAATCATTGCCTTTCGCTTCTTAAACTTATCGAGGTGTTCGAGGAATTTTCCCGTTCCCAAGCATACAGCGAGTAGCGGATGAGGAGCGATAATGACGGGTAAGCCCGTTTCTTGCGTGAGAGCTCTATCGATCCCTTTAATGAGAGCTCCTCCTCCTGCCAATACCATCCCTCTTTCGACCAGGTCGGCCGAAAGCTCAGGAGGACATTTTTCAAGAGTCAGGCGGACACATTCGATAATTTGTTGGATGGGTTCGGCAAGGCACTCTCGTATTTCTACAGAATTGATCCTTTTTGTGACGGGAAGGCCTGCCACTTGATCGCGTCCTCTTACCTCCATTTCGAGTTCTCTGTCTCCGAGAGGAAAAGCAGAACCGATGGCAATTTTGATCTCTTCGGCTGTGCGGGGCCCAATCATCAAGTTGTAGGTGCGCCGCATATAATTGATGATGCACTCATCGAATTCATCTCCGGCGATCCGCAGCGATCGCGATTCGACAATGCCTCCTAAGGAGATAATAGCTATCTCTGTAGTACCACCGCCGATATCGATAATCATGCTCGCCGCGGGCTCATGCACGGGGAGATCGACGCCTATGGCAGCTGCCATGGGTTCTTCAATAAGGACGACCTCTTTTGCTCCAGCATGGAGGGCAGAGTCTTCCACAGCTCTTTTTTCTACGCCGGTAATCCCCGAAGGAACGGCAATTAAAATTCGTGGCCTAAATAGACTTCTTGCGGGAGTTACTCTGCTGATCAAAGCCTTCAGCATTCCTTCTGCTATTTCAAAATCGGCAATGACGCCATCTTTCATTGGACGGACGGCATGGATTTTGCGAGGCGTTTTTCCCAACATCGCTTTTGCAGTGTGACCTACAGCTAAAACTTCATTCGTAGCCGAATCGACAGCGACCACCGAGGGTTCGCTAAGTACAATCCCCTTACCACGGACAAAGACAAGAGTATTAGCCGTACCGAGGTCGATGCCGATATCGCTGGAAAAAAAGCCAAATAATTTATCTATTTTTTGAAACCACGCCATGCGCGAGATGTCTAAAAGCTTTTTTAAAGGTGGGGGGGAGTGTTGTTTTAACATTGTCATCCTATCTTATATTTGAAGGAGCTCTAGCACCTCTTCCCAAGTCAATTTGGCTATCGCTTCTTCATCGGTAGAGATGATCTTCTTCACAAGACCTCTCTTTCGGTTTTGCAACACCGATATTTTCTCTTCTATCGTACCAAGAGTGATTAGTTTATATGAATGGACCTTTTTAGTTTGCCCAATTCTGTGGAGACGATCGGTAGCTTGATCTTCGACAGCGGGATTCCACCACATATCATAGTGAATGACAGTGTCGGCCCCAACGAGATTAAGGCCAGCTCCTCCAGCTTTAAGGGAAATCAAGAAGACAGGGATATCGGGATTTTCATTAAAATCTTTAACGATTTTCAAACGGTTTTTACTCGATCCATCGAGATAGGCGAAAGAAATGCCCATCGACTCCAGATCGTGCCTCATGATCTGAAGCATTTTAGTGTATTGGCTAAAGATGACCGTTTTATGCTTGCTTTCGATGAGAGAACGCAGCAATTCCATCAACATATCGTATTTTGCAGAATCGCCCTCTTCCACACTCTCTTTAGCAAAAATTGCCGGATGGCAGCAGATCTGTTTTAATCGAGTAAGAGTGGCCAATACATGGATCTGAATTTTCTCAAACCCTTGTCTTTCAACGAGGCGCGATAACTCTTCTTTTGCCGAGGCAGCATACGATTGGTACAGGGCTTTTTGCGTTTCATTGAGGTGGCAGTGGTAGACGACCTCTGAAACAGGGGGTAAATCGGCCAACACATCTGCCTTCATCCCGCGTAAGATGAAGGGGGAGACCTTCTTTTTAAGACCTTCTAACGCTCCCTCACTACTTCCATGCACGCTCATTCGAATATATTTTTCAACAAAGCGATCATAGGAGCCAAGAAGTCCAGGCATGAGAAAGTCAAACAAGCTCCAGAGCTCATCGAGGGAGTTTTCAATAGGAGTGCCGGTCAAAATCAGCTTGTGTTTTCCCTTGAGGAGTTTTACCGATTTGGCATTTCTTGTTTCCCGATTTTTTATGTGTTGTGCCTCATCGAGCACAACATAACTAAAATCTAGGGCCGAATAGGTATCGATATCTTTTTGAAGCAAGTTATAAGAGGTAATCACCACATCGTAATCGGTAGCCGATTTAAGAAGCTTTTTCCTCACGGCTGGGATGTTATCTACTACGATTACCTTGAGTGCGGGATTGAACTTATGGAATTCTTCTTGCCAGTTATAGACCAAAGAAGTAGGAGAGACGATGAGCGAAGAGCTCTTCCCCTTTGCCTGTTTCTGCTGGGTAATAGCGACAATTGTCTGAAGGGTTTTTCCAAGACCCATATCATCTGCCAGCACACCCCCGAGATGCATTTGCCGCAATCTTTCGAGCCAATGTACTCCTTCCAATTGGTATTTGCGCAAGGTAGCTTGAATCTCTTCTGGCAGAGCCGAAGGGGCAAAACTTTGCTCACCTCGGATCTGCATTTGTATTGTCTTTAGTCTCTCTGACATAGAAAATGTCACAGGGAGATTATCAAAATATTTCGGCTCGATGGGCGCCACTCCCCATAGAGGCCTTTTTGCCACTTGATCGGAGAGGGTCTGGATGCCCATTTCATCAAACACTTGAATCAAAGGGGTCAACTTCTCCAAGTCGAGAATCAAAATGCGGGGCATTTTTCCCTGACTTTTCCCTCTTTTTCCTTTAGAAGGCTGCGCTTGAGTGGGGGCAGAGAGCTCCAAATACCGCTTCTTTGCTGCGATGCACTCCCACAGCCTATCAACTGTAGTTCCTTGTAAGTAGCCTTCGACTTTGAGCCCGATCTCGAATGAGTCGATGGAAGAAGATTCGCGAAGATTTAATTCAAAACGTGTGTTGTC
>JBIOXR010000011.1:0-7303 GCA_044869735.1 Chlamydiales bacterium | reverse complement strand
GGGAATTCCATTTTTTCAAGAAGAAGATCTCCTTTCTCATCGCACAAGGTGTCGCCCGTAGTTGTGAATTTTAAACCGATGCAAGCAGCAATATCCCCAGCGTAGAACTCATCTTTATCGGTTCTTTCATTGGCATGCATCTGTAATAGTCGAGAAACCCTCTCTTTTCTATCTTTGGTGGCATTGAGGATATGAGATCCTTTCTTTAAGGTTCCCGCATAAACCCGGACAAATGTGAGTCTTCCGACATAGGGGTCGGACATGATTTTGAAAGCAAGTGCCGCTAAAGGAGCATTGTCTTCGGGTGCTAATACAAAAGAATCTCCTGTATTGGCATGAATAGCTTTGATTTGCCCTCGATCTAGGGGGGAGGGAAGCCAATTGACAACGGCGTCTAAGAGTTGCTGTACCCCTTTATTTTTAAAGGCAGAGCCGCAAAGGACGGGATTGATCTTGAGTTCGACTACCCCTTTGCGGATGGCAGCATGAATCTCTTCAGATGTTAAAGTGTCGGGAGCTTCAAGCACCTTCATCATGAAGGTTTCGTTGCTCTCATCGATCGTTGCTAACTCTTCCAAAAGATGGGCGCGCATTTTTTGGCACTGCTCTTTGAGCTCTGGTGGGATTTCGGCTGTGTCGTATTTTGCACCTAACGTTTCATCGTGGAAAAGATACGCTTTCATTTCAACGAGGTCGACCATTCCTTTAAAGCCACCTTCAGCGCCGATAGGGCAGTGCACGGCAATGGCATTAGCGCCTAATTTTTCCCTCATCGATTTGATCGATTCAAAATAGTCTGCGCCTACGCGGTCCATTTTGTTGACGAAGGCAATGCGGGGAACGTGGTACTTGTCAGCTTGGCGCCAAACAGTTTCTGATTGAGGTTCTACGCCAGAGACGGCATCAAAAACGGCAACGGCTCCATCGAGGACGCGGAGCGACCGTTCAACCTCAATGGTAAAATCAACGTGGCCCGGAGTATCGATGATATTGATGCGGCAATCGTGCCAGTAGACCGTAGTTGCGGCAGAGGTAATAGTAATGCCGCGCTCTTGTTCCTGCTCCATCCAGTCCATGGTCGCAGCCCCTTCGTGGACTTCTCCCATCCGATGGACGCGTCCCGAGTAATAAAGAATCCGTTCTGTCGTAGTCGTTTTGCCCGCATCGATGTGGGCCATAATCCCAATATTGCGGACGCGATTTAGTTTGTCTTCTTCCGGTCTTGTCATTATTACCTTTTACTGCCTATTACCATTTGTAGTGGGCAAATGCTTTATTGGCCTCTGCCATTCTGTGTGTATCGTCTTTTTTCTTAATTGTAGATCCCTGCCCCTTGAAACAGTCTGCCAGTTCAGTAGCTAATCCCGCTTCCATTGGGCGGCCTACTTTTGCTTGACCATTCATAATCATCCATTTCATCGCCATAGATATTCCGCGATCGCGTGCAATTTCAACGGGGACTTGATAGGTGGCTCCTCCAATGCGCCTTGACTTGACTTCGAGAGTTGGCTTTGCATTTTCGAGAGCTTGCTCAAAAGCCTCAAGAGGATTATCCGCACCTACCATTTCGGCAAAATTTAAGAGGGCATTATAGACCACTCGCCGTGCAGTACTCTTTTTTCCATGTTGCATCAGCTTATTGATGAATTTTTCTATTAATGTACTTCCATAAACGGGATCTGGTAAGATTTCCCTTTTTTCTGCACGTCGTCTTCTTGACATTTATATCCTCATAGAATCGTTTTTTTAGGGTTCTTTAGGAACTATTTCGGTTTTTTTGCCCCATATAAGGATCGACTCTGTTTGCGGTCTTTCACAGCAGCGCAGTCGAGAGTTCCTCTCACAATGTGGTACCTTACCCCAGGGAGATCTTTCACTCTGCCGCCACGGACAAGGACAATGCTATGCTCTTGCAGATTATGCCCTTCGCCGCCAATGTACGCGATGACCTCATGGCCATTGGAAAGACGGACCCAGGCCACTTTGCGGAGCGCCGAGTTGGGTTTTTTCGGCGTTTTCGTCTTGACTTGCAAGCAGACTCCCCGCCTTTGAGGCGATATTCCTAGGGCAGGAGATTTCTTCCTTTTTGTCTTTTTCCCGCGGTACTTTCGTACGAGCTGATTAATCGTTGGCATTTTGAGTATTTAGCTCCAAATTACAAAAAAATTGTCGAATGAAAAGAAGGATACAGAGAGAATGATTTGTTGGCAATTGTGAAATTGGAAGGGTTTGTGTCCTCTGGACCTATAGTATTAGATTCGGTCATTTTTGCCCTTCAAAAGGCGGGGGGTATCAGCCGTTTTTGGAGTGAGCTGCTAGCAGGCTTGGATGAAAAGCTCCCTTCAAGAAAAATCTATGCACTTGTTCCGCCCAACGAAAATATTGAATGGGCTGCCATAAGAAAAAAGTTAAAGCACATTATCGTTTTAGAAAGAAAAAAATTTAAATGGGGGAAGCGCTCCTTGTTTTGGGAGAGCCTCTATCTGAGAAGTATTGCCAGCAAGATAGGAGCCTCAACTTGGCATACTTCTTATTACATCGGATTCCCGTTCGGATTTAAGGGAGGTAAAATAGCCTCATTTTACGACATGATCCATGAACGGATGGGAAAGGCTCCTTCTTTGGAAAGTAGCCGCAAAAAGGAGACCTTTGAAAAAAGTACAAAGATCATTGCCATTTCACACCATTCCAAAAAAGATCTTGCCTATTTTTGGCCACCGCTTGCTTTCAAAGCGGAAGTGATTCCTCTCTGCTATTCAGGAGCTCCACCAACGGCTTTAGACGATAGCTCTTCCTATTTTCTTTTCCTTGGCAATCGGCGATGGTACAAGAATTTTCTTTCCCCGGTACATTCTATTTTGAACGATAGCCGATTTGCAGATAAAAAAATTATTGCCGTAGGTGGTGAACACAATTTAAATGAGGAAGAGAGAGCGTTACAAGCCCAGTTTGGACAAAGAATCGAGTTTCGTGGAACATTGGCACCAAGCGAACTTGCCACTCTAACTTCTGGAGCGAGTTGCATTCTATATCCATCTCTTTATGAAGGTTTTGGTCTTCCCTTGCTCGAGGCTTTTGCCCATAGAATACCAATATTGGCAACGCGCTCTTCTTCCATCGTTGAAGTCGCCGGTGAAGAGTATCCTCTTATCGATAATCCCCAAACAGTAGGGGATGTGCTCGAACGATTGCTTAGGGAGAAACAGCAATGGGTGGAATATGGAAAAAAACGTCTCGCTTTTTTTTCTAAAGAGAAGATGATAGATGCCTTCCTCTCCCTTTATGAGAAGTCTTGATGCGATTTTCTATTATCACGGTCACGCTCAATGGAGAAAAATATCTCGCTGAAACATTAGCTTCCACGGCCTCTCAAACGTTTAAAGATTTTGAACATCTCATTTGGGATGGTGGCAGCCAGGATGCAACCCTTTCTACTGCCCGTTCATTTCCTCATGTCTCTGTATTCGAAGGAAAAGATAAAGGACTTTCCGATGCAATGAATCAAGCTGCGCGGCTCGCGCGAGGGGAATTTCTCCTCTACTTGCATGCCGATGACCTGTTGGCCCATGACCAGGTTTTGCGCGACGTCGATGGGGCCATCCGCACTCATCGGTGCCCATGGCTCTACGGGATGGTAAAGAGTATCGATGCACAAGGAAAAGAACTGGGATCCTGTTCTTTTGTTCCCTACGAAAAAAAACGACTCGAAAAGTACAACATTATCTCCCATCCAGCTTGTTTTCTTTCCCGCTCTCTTTTCTTCGAAAGAGGAGGCTTTGATCTCTCTTTGCGCTACTGTATGGATTACGACCTTTGGCTTAGATGCTCTTCTATCATTTCCCCTTATGCACTGGCAGCTCCTTTGGCTTGCTTTCGCTCCCATCCAGGCTCTCTTTCCACTAGCCTCCCACTTGCCGTGGCGGACGAAGCCTATGCAGTTAGAAAAAAATATCTTCGTGGCCCACTAGCTGAATGGAGATCGTGGCGGACGTGGAAACGGCGTAGGAGAGAGATTCTATGATAGAATTTTTACTTAAGAATTTCCACCAAACAAAGTGCCTTTTCCCTGGGCCTACGGTCCATTTTATCTATACTCATGCAAACGGGTACAATCGCTTTAAGTATGGGCTTAAAGCCAATACTGAGATCAGCTATTTCATTTTCACAGCCCTTAAAAAGGCATTTAGAAAAGTGCGATTTTTGCGACTCTCTGGCGAAGAAACTGCTAAGATAGATGCCATAGCACCCAATGATGTCGTCGTGGGACATATCGGTGAGACTTATTTGCGCGCCTCACAAAAAACGAGGCGTCTGATCGCCTTTCATCCTTGGGCCGGGCACGACGATCGTTCCGATAATACACTCTACAATTGCCTGTCGAAAGAAGAAGAGCTCTCCTACTGGGAAAAAGCCGCTACTCTTGTATTACTCACTTCAGAATTTAATGTGACCAAGTATGTAAAGTGCCCCACAAACATGTGGCATACCTATTTTGGGCAAGAAAAAAAACGAGTGCGATTCGTCCATCAGCCCTTAGATCTTGCACGTTTTCCTCGCATCAAACACTCCTACTCTTCGGGAGACTTCCTCTACGTGGGAAACGACGCTCATATGAAATGCCTTAAAGATTCTAAGTCGCTCGTAGCAAAAGTCGGCAAGAAAATTCATATCTACGGTGTTGGAAAGGAAAGACTCGATAATTTAGACCGCTCTCAACTAAATCGCCTTGCCGAACAAAGCGACTTTTTTATTCAACCGGGAATGTGGGAGGCCCAGTGCGTCTCTATTTTAGAGGCCGCAGCGCGTGGATTTATTCCCATCGTTTCTCCAGAAACAGGGTACCCCTACGACCATCCCTTTCTTCTCCGTTGGGACGATTTTTCGTATAATTTGAGCATCCTGCAACACCTTCTCGCCCTCCCTCCTGTTGAAAAAAAAGCAATCGGGGATGTTTTACATGAGAAGCTTGTGAAGGATGTTAACCATAACAACTGGAATATCCTTACAGATGTTATTGTGGATGAGGTGAAGAGGATTCTTTAGGCAAAGAGGGAAGTTCATCTAAGTGCTTTAACCCAAAGTGCTGTAAAAAACGCTTGGTCACCCCGTATTGAGAAGGGCGGCCTGGTTGCATCAATTTCCCCGTTACTTCAATGAGGCCACGTTCTAACAACGAATGGAGTGACCCTGCGCTATCGACCCCTCGTAACCGGTCGATTTCGGCGCGTGTGATGGGTTGTTTATAGGCAATGATAGCCACGACCTCCATCGCCGCCTTTGAAAGTCTTTCGCCACGGCGATCCCTATGAAGAAGAGACACAAACGGTGCCGTCTCTGCAATGGTGCGGAATAGATAACCACCAGCGATTTCATCAATCACATACCCTCGTTGTTCTTTTTGGTATTCCCGTTTTAGTTCTTCGATCAGTTCTTTGAGCTCTGTGGGAGCGGTAGGAGTATGAGCATCGGTAATCTCCTTAATTTTTTTAAAAGGAAGGGGATCAGCACTGGAAAATAGAAGGGCTTCAATGATTTGTTTAAGTTGTAAATGAATATGTTTCATAGGATTGCAATATATATATTTTCTTCTTGACGAAGCACTCGGACTTCTTGTCTTTTCATCAATTCTAAAAGAGCTAAGAAACTTAAAATAAGCACATCTTTAGACTTTTCAAAGGAAAAAAGAGAATAGAAAGAAATTTTCTTCTCTTTCGCGAGCTTTGCGCGGATCGACTCGATCAAATCGGCTAAGGTGAGTTTCTCATCGTCGGTGAGGATGGCTTGATTTTTACTACTTTTCTGCAACAGGACACCAAGCAACGCGACGAGCTCACTGAGAGCAACTTCTTCAAGACCTAACGCGATATTCTTAGGAGCAGGAGAAAAAGGACGGCCAAAATGAGCCAATTCCACATCTTGTCTTACGACAAGCTCTAAAGCGGCCTGTTTAAAACGACTATATTCCTGAAGGTGCGCATAAAGCGCTTCTGTAGTCTCTTCCGTTTCTATGAGTTCTTCCACGGGAGGATGTGGGAGCAAATTCCTGCTTTTATACAACAAAAGAAGAGAAGCGCAATGGAGGAAAGGGACACCTTCATCCAAAGCTGAGCTTTCGCTCTTTTTCAAAAAATCAGCGGTGATTTCTTTCAAAAAGATCATGCAGACATCGATCTCTTCTCGTTGAACGAGATAGACCAACTTTTCTATCGGACCTTGGAAGTGTGGTACTGCAATGGTGAACAAAATTACTAAAGTTTTTTTTAAATCTGACGATATTCAAAAGACTATTAAAGCATACAAAAAAAGAAGGAGAAAATCAATGAAACAACAAAAATTGATCTATTTCCTTTTTTTTCTCATTTCTTTTTCTTTTCTCCATGCAACTGCTCCTAGTTTAAATAAAAGCGATATCCGGAAGGTCATGGCTCAATTATTTGAATACCATATTGAGAAAAAAGAAATGAGCCCTGTTTTGATCGAACGATCTTTAAAAATTTATGTCACTCATTTTGATCCAGGTAAAGCGTATCTCCTATCTGGAGAAGCTCTTCCTTATGTACGTCCTTCCTCTTCGCTCGTCAAAAGTATGATAACTGAATATCAGAAAGATGAGTTTACAGGGTATGCGGAATTAGATCGCTTAATTACCAAAAGCATCTATAGAGCTCGGGGCTGGAGAAAAGAGTGGGTTGCAAACCCTAAAAAAATGATTGCTGGCGCCCAAGCTATTGATATTAAAAATTTGGAAGAAAAAACCTATGTCCAAAACGAAAAAGATCTCAGAGCAAGGCATTTAGATCAATTTTTACTTCTCCTTTCGATCCATCTCAAACAATATAAAGTGGCCGATCTCACCCCCGAAAAAGAGGAAAAGTTGATCGCTCTTTGCCAAAAGCAGATTGAACTTTCTGAAAATCGTTACTTAGGTATTGGGGGGGATGGTCAACTCCTTTCAGCACCTGAAAAAGAACACCAACAAGTGCTCCGGATTTTGAAGTCCCTAGCTTACAGCCTCGATGCTCATACGGCTTATTATAGCCCCGAAGAGGCTTATGCTATGAAAGTGGAACTCGAAAGGGGAATGTGCGGCATTGGAGTATTATTGCATGAGAGTATTGATGGGGTTTGTATCAGTGAATTGGTCAAAGGGGGGCCAGCCATTGAAAGCCAACTCGTCAAAGCAGGAGATATCATTACAGAAGTCGATGGCGTTTCAGTCAAAGGAGCCTCCTATTCTCATGTTTTAAAAGTATTGCGTGGAGAAGAGGGGTCGCGCCTTTTACTTGGAGTGATGCGGAAGAAG
>JBIOXR010000010.1:0-3094 GCA_044869735.1 Chlamydiales bacterium | reverse complement strand
CGCAGGTCAAAATTATCATTTCAAATTTAATCGACTATAGTACTTCTCTTCCAATGCTAGGCGGTTTGCTTTCTCCATCTCAACTTCTTTTTGCAAGCCTATCATCTGTTTTTTTAGTTCTTTTATTGTTTCCATCTGCCGTTGCACAAAGGTCAAGTTATCTGCCAGCCTTGCTATAAGCTGTTGCCGCTCTTTTTCCATTTGTTCTTTTTCATCCCCTCCCCTTTCTTTCTCTTTTTTAATTTGCGATTCTTTGGATTCCAATGCTTTAGATAGTTCTGCTATCTTATTTTCTAAAAGAAATTTTTCCTTTCTCCATTCTATGCTCATAGGAGGAGGAGGCGGGGTCATTTCTCTTTTTTTTAAAAAGTTGGCAGCCGCTTCTTTTTTTTCTAGCTCCAATCGCAGTTTTAAGCATTCGGCCTCTTTCTCTTGATAGCGTTGGTGCAAGAGGGAGGTTTCCTCAGTTGCTTTTTTAAGCTCATTGGTTAATTCATCTCCTTTTTTCTTTTCAAAAAAAAGAGTTTTAAGAAGGTTATGAAATTCTTCTTCGTCCATTTGTTCCTCTTATATCACTAAAAATAAAAAGAGAGTAATATTTCAACTTTCCTATGGATAACGACTTCAAAAAAATTATTATTCGCATGCCTAATTGGTTGGGAGATGCCGTCATGGCTACTCCCATCTTGGCCGATGTGAAAAAACGATTCCCCGAAGCAGAACTCACTGCGATGGGAGTATCTCCTGTTGCTGACCTATTGATTGGCAATCCTTATCTCGATGAGATTTTTTCTTTCAGTCGCCGCAATGAATTTCTCAGAAGAGATGAAAAACGGGACATTATCGCAAGGTTGCGCCAGGGGAAATACGACCTCGGGATTCTTCTTCCCAACTCTTTTTCTTCTGCCTGGTGGTTTTGGCGAGGAAGAATTGACTATCGCCTTGGTTACGCCTCTTCGAAACGTTCGTGGTTACTCACTACAGCTATTCCTTTTCCAGAAGAGAGGGGGAAAGAACATCTCGTTTTGACCTACAAGCGCCTTCTCTTCCCCCTAGATATACCCTTATCTACTACGGAGCCACAGCTTTACATCACAGAGGAAGAGAGAAACAACGCAGAAAGACTTCTACAACGCCACCATGTTCCAGAAAAGAGAACTCTCATCGGCATTAACCCTGGCGCCGCCTATGGCTCTGCGAAATGTTGGCCCGAGAAGCAATTTAGAGCCCTTACCTGCAAGTTATTGAGCGATCCTCAAACCTATATTCTCTTCTTTGGCGATTCGGCTTCCGTTCCTCTTATCGATTCTCTCTGCCGCGACCTTCCACCACGAGCAATTAATTTGGCTGGAGCCACAACTATTCGAGAAGCCATGGCGTGCATTGCAAAATGCGACGTCTTTCTCACCAATGATAGCGGTCCTATGCACATTGCAGCTGCTCTTAAAACGCCTCTTCTCGCTCTCTTTGGATCTACCAACCCGAAAGTAACTGGCCCATACAAACACGGTGAGATCATCTACCGGCAAGTGGCTTGCTCTCCTTGCTATAAAAGAACGTGCCCCATCGATTTTAGATGTATGACGCGCATCACCGTCGATGAGGTCTACGAGGCTCTCTTAAAACTACACCGTAAGGGATAAAAATTCTTCCGGTGGGTGGTAGTCATATCCACAATCTTCAGCCACAAATGGATTTGTCACATAACCAAGACACACATTAAGTCCATTCCGCAGATGGGAATCATCGGCAAGAGCTTTCTTATACCCTTTATTTGCAATATCTAAAGCAAAGGGTGCAATCGCATTGTTAAGCCCTTGCGTCGATGTACGTGCACAGGCACCTGGCATATTCGCCACACAATAGTGCACTACCTGGTGGACCATGTACATCGGGTCGGAATGGGTGGTGGGATGGGAGGTTTCACAGCATCCTCCTTGGTCGATGGCAACATCTACAATAACGCTTCCAGGGGACATCTCTTTCACCATCTCCTCTGTGATCAAATGAGGAGCTCTTTTTCCTGGGATAAGCACAGCACCTATAACGAGGTCGGCTTTGAGCACATATTCTGCAAGTGAAGCAGGGGTCGAATAGACCGTCTGAAGAGGTGGCCCATAGAGATCATCCAACTCGCGCAAACGAGCAAGCTTATTATCTAGAATAGTAACACGCGCACCTAAGCCCAATGCCATACAGGCTGCTTGCGTCCCCACCACGCCTCCTCCGATAATCACTACCTTCCCTGGAGGCACTCCAGGCACACCGCCCAATAAAACCCCTTTGCCTCCATTATCCATCTGCAAGGCGCAGGCACCGACTTGTATCGCAATTCTTCCCGCCACTTCGCTCATAGGAGTTAAAAGCGGTAATTTCCCCTCATTATCTGTCACTGTTTCAAAGGCAATACCAACGACTCCCCGCTCTAATAACTGCCGAAGTTGTTTTGGATCTGGCGCCAGGTGAAGAAAGCAAAATAAGATCTGCCCCTTCCATAAAAGGGGAAATTCACTCGTTTGAGGTTCTTTAACTTTCACTATCATTTCAGCCTGATAGACCTCTTGAGGCGTTGCCACTATCTTCGCCCCAGATTGTCTATACATCTCATCCGTAAATCCAATCTTCTTTCCCGCACCTGCTTGCACAATCACTTGATGTCCAGCTTCCACCATCATTGCAACCAGTGAAGGGGTCGCCCCCACGCGGTATTCGTGATCTTTGATTTCTTTAGGGATTCCAATCAGCATAGTTTTCCTCCTTTGGAAGGATCAGCTTATACCATTTTCAAGAAATATCTGCTTACGGTTAGCATTTTAAAAATCCTCTTGGCATTTCATTCAAAGTTTCTTTATTTTTCCGATCGCTTACTTACAACTTATATATCAATAGGTGTGATAAAAAAGCTCCCGACTTCCTTTGACCAACCTGCTACCAATTTTATTAGTCGTTTCATCAGCCCCAGTAGCATTACACCTTAATTTCTGTACTAGTTCTCCCTTTCTAATGGAGAGGGATTTTATATCCTTGGAGGCGAGAAAACCAAGCTGGCTTTAAGTCTGTAATTAAAGCGCACCACGACTGGCCGGAGGCCAGT
>JBIOXR010000009.1:0-11486 GCA_044869735.1 Chlamydiales bacterium | reverse complement strand
GTAAGGCAGCTGCTTTTCCTCATAAAGGAACTTCCTCTTCCACCGCCCGATGACTTTTTTATCTACTTTGTAGGGAGGGCTCTTCTCATTCATTAACTTTGCCAATTCTACGAAGGATTGTTCTATCATAGGGCGAAGAGAATAAGTAAGATAATGCGATTGCTTCTTTGAAAGAGAGTCAAAAATGGTCATACCTATTTGATATATGGCTCCTACAAGATTCTCTGCAGGACAGTTGTGCAGAGTTTCTTTGACGATTTCCTTGGTCTTGGGGTTTAAGAATTGGCTGCCAATTACATCAATACAATTAATGTAAGAACGTTCGTATGAATCTTGAAGATAATTTAAAGTTATTTTAGTCATACTATTTTAAGTTAGGTAATCTCCGCCCCTACGGGGAGATCTTGTAGAAGGAGGAGTTCAAGTTGAGAATCGAGATGCCCTGCAAGGATCATCCCTTTGCTTTCAATGCCCATTAAAGTGGCCGGTTTTAGGTTAGCCACTACCACGACTTTTTTTCCTATGAGTTGCTCGGGAGAGTAGACATGGCTTATCCCTGAAACAATAGTTCTTTTTTCGATGCCAATATCGACTTCAAGATGGAGGAGTTTTTTGCTTTTGGGCACTTTTTCGGCTTTGAGGATAAGCCCCACGCGCAGATCGAGTTTTTTAAATTCTTCAATATCGACGAGAGCTTTGAGAGGAGAGAGAGAAAGAGTCGATTTTTCCATAGGGCTACCTCCTTGGGATTGTTTAAGCTTAACGATTTCTTGTTCTATGGCTTCATCTTCGATTTTTTTAAATAAGATTTCTGGAGGGGGAAGAGGAGTGTGGGAAGTAAGGGGCAATTGCACGATCTCCTGCCAGGTGTGGTCGGCCAAAGAACCAGTAAAACCCAACATTTTCCAGATCTTCTGGGCCGTCTCTGGAAGGATGGGGTAAGAGGTCAAAGCTAATAATTTCAAACTTTCAAGGCAGAGAGTGAGGGTGGTTTCCATCGACGGGGTAAGGCGCTTATCTTTTATCCCCAGCCAGGGGGCTTTTACATCGAAATAACTATTACCTGCCTGGACCATTTCCATCAGGAGCTGGCTGGCTCGCTTGATCCGGAAGCTGGCATAGGAATCTTTGATCTCTCCTAGCAGACGATCTCGCTCGCTTAAAAAAGCGGTATCCGCTTCCTCGAGAGGATGACGTGGAGGAATTTTCCCATGATAATTATTTTGAAGAAAGACGAGGGTTCTATTGACGAGGTTGCCGAATTTGCCGAGTAGCTCGACATTACAACGCATTTGAAACTCTTTCCATGTAAATTCGCTATCTGCTGTCTCTGGTGCAGAAGCTGCAATGGCATAACGGAGTTGGTCGGCTGAGTAGCGCGTGAGAAAATCTTCGAGGTCGACGACCCATCCATCCGATTTGCTCAATTTTTTCCCTTCTAAATTATAAAACTCATTAGCCACGAGTTCATCGACGAATTTATAGGGTTGATTTTGACCCATAATCATGGCGGGAAAGAAAAGAGCGTGGAAGGGAATATTATCTTTTCCCATGAATTGGACGTATTTGGTTTTAGGATCGCACCACCACTCTTTCCATTCGTGAGGCGCCCCCTTTTTTACTGCCCAATCGGCAGTGGCTGATAGGTAGCCGATCGGAGCATCAAACCAGACGTAAAAGACCTTGTCCTTCGCCTCCTTTAAAGGGACGGGGATGCCCCAATCGAGATCTCTCGTGATCGAGCGGGGATGTAGCTCTTGTATGTAATGTCGCGTAAAGTTAATCACATTGGCCTTCCAAGGTTTGGAGGCGAGAAAATCGGCAAGGGGTTGTTTGAACTTGTCGAAGAGCAGGTACCAGTGAGTCGTTTCTTTCTTCACGAGAGGGGCATTGGTAAGTTTGGAGCGGGGATGGAGGAGATTAGCAGCCTCGTAGCTAGCCCCACAACGACTACACTCATCGCCTCTCGCCTGTTCATATCCGCAGCGTGGGCAGGTCCCTATGACATACCTATCAGCTAAAAACCGGTGCTCCTGTTCAGAATAGAGCTGAGGCGTCGTGCGCGCTTCAATGTGTCCATTTTTATAGAGATCGAGGAAAAATTCTTCGACTAGAGGGCGGTGGCCTTCCCAAGTCGTTCGAGAATAGTGATCAAAGGAGATGTGGAGTTGTTTAAAGAGGCGTTGGTTGAGTGCGTGGTAGTGATCGACGTGGTCTTTATAGGAACGCCCAGCCAATTCGGCACTTAAAGTAATGGCGACTCCATATTCATCCGATCCGCAAATAAAAAGCACCTCTTTGCCTAGCAAACGCTCGAATCTGGCGTAACAATCGGCGGGAAGATAACTTCCAGCAATATGGCCAAAATGGAGAGCTCCATTTCCGTAGAGCAGGGCTGCGGTAATGAGGACTTTTTGTTCCATTATTTCTCGAATTGCAATTCTTCAATGACCTCGGGAGTTTCGAACTCGATGTCTAGTTCCTCTTCGATTTTACCCTCCTCTTGTATGGCAAGATCGCGGTGTTCTTCGATCGCGTTGATCACATCTACAGCGGGATTGGTATCGATCTCTTCGCCTCGTAAGATCATCGTTTTCGCCAACGAGATGGCATAATTCACAAGCGTGAAAGGATTATCAAAACGCTTGCTCAATTCCTCATTTGTCATAAAAGTTTTATTATTTTTCATTATTTTTTCCTCTTGTTCTATGTTCTTCAGCAACAACAATGCTTTTTAAAATTTCATAGGTGATCTCTAGGTTGTCATTCACAATGTGATAATCATAGAGCTTGGCTACTTTTATTTCTTCTTCTGCCCATGCAAGGCGCTCTTCCATCTTCTCTTCCGTCTCAGTTTTGCGCTTATATAATCGTCTTTTCAATTCTTCCATTGAAGGTGGGGTGATAAAAATAAAACACGCCTCAATTTGATGCTGAATTTGAATAGCTCCTTGTGTATCAATAACTAGAAAAATATGCTTCCCTTGGTTCTGAAGCTTTTTCACCTCTTTTTTATCTGTCCCATAATAATTGCCAAACACAGTGGCATGCTCCAAAAAGTCGCCTCCCTTGATTTTTCTTTCAAATTCTTCGACAGAAATGAAATGGTAGTGGTGTCCTTCGACCTCTCCTGGTCGAGGTTTTCGGGTAGTATAGGAGCAACTTTCGCCGACGACAGTAGGATACTCTTCGCAGAGCATTTCTATAAGAGTCGATTTGCCCGTGCCGGCAGGGGCACTAACGATGAAGAGTAGCCCCTGATCGAGGTTTCCCAAGAGTTGTTTACTCACTTGTGCCTACTCCACATTTTGCAATTGCTCCCTCACTTTTTCGAACTCTCCTTTAAGAGAGACCACTTCTTGGATAATCTCCTCATCTTGTGCCTTCGCACCTATCGTATTTGTTTCGCGCATCAACTCCTGCAAAAAAAAATCGAGCGTTTTGCCGCGGCTCTCTGTCTCTTCCTTAAGAGGTTTATGCAAAAGGAGCAAAAATTGATTTAAATGGCTCTTTAAACGGACAATCTCTTCTGAAATATCGGCTTTATCGGCAAAAAGCGCTACTTCTTTCGTCCATCTCTCTTTGTCGTCGATGGCTAACTGAGCTAAGCGTTCAGCAAGTTTTTCTCCATATTTCTTGACTGCGTATGGAGCTCTTTTTTCTATCCGATCGACTGTTCCATAGGTGGCTGTCATTTTTCTTTCAATATCTCTGGCCAGTTCCTCGCCTTCCGCTCTTTTTAGCTCTTCAGCTGCCCTTAAAGCTACACGGATCGCTTCGTGGAGTGCTTCAAGAACACTCTTCTCATCCAGGGGCTCTTCGTCAGAGGTAAAAAGATCTTCTCTTTGAGTAAGCAAAGCAACTAGTCCCTCGCGATCGAGGGGCAAACCAACAGCAGTGCAGATCTCCTCCCAACCATTACGTAAGGCTACGGCAAGCCCCACATGCGGAACCAGAGAGAGGGGTTTTCCTTTTTCTCTTTTCCAGTTGATCCGCACGGACACTTGCCCGCGTCCTATTTTCTCTGCTACCCACTTGCGAAGTTCTCGTTCAAATCTAGCGAGCTCTTTGGGTAGAGAGATGGCAATATCGAGAAATCTTCGGTTAACGCACTGAATTTCTGCCTGCACTATCCCCTCTGAAGAGTGGCCAACACCTCTGCCATAAGCCGTCATGCTTCTTAAAACGTAAGGGCTTTTTTCTTTCATTGTATGCTCGCTTTAAGAGGTTCAAAAGTGCGGCGATGCCAAGGTGTAGGGCCATGAAGAAGAAGGGCGTCGAGGTGTTTTTTTGTTCCATATCCTTTATTTTCTTTGAACCCGTATTGAGGATAGAGCTTGTCGTAATCGTCCATGAGAGTATCGCGCGTCCCTTTTGCAATAATCCCTGCGGCAGCAATCGACTGCGATCGTCTATCCCCCCCGATCACTTTCTCTACATGGGCGCCGGGATGCACAAAAGACATCCCATCGACCAAAATATAATCGGGCGCGTCGGAAAGTTGGTTGAGCGCTTCTCCCATCGCTTTAATCGTCGCTTGGTAGATATTCAGGCGATCGATCGCTGAAGCATCGACCACCCCTACTCCATAAGCAACTTTTGAGTGGCTTGTCAGCAGCTCGAAAAAATGTTTTCGACGAAGAGGTGTGAGAAGTTTGCTATCGTTTATCCCCTCAAAAAAGAGGGTGCGATCGATAACGCAAGCCGCTGCGACGACGGGTCCAGCTAAAGGACCTCTTCCTGCTTCATCTACTCCTGCGACTTTTGTAAATCCCTGTTCATAAGCTCTTTTCTCAATCAACAATAAATTATTTTTTTGCTGACGGAGTGACGGGTTGTTTGGCATTTTCAGATTCCATCTCAGGGAGTTTGACTTTATCTAAAGGACGCTCTTCCTGCTGAGGGGCTGCCTCCTCTTTTTTTGCTCGTCCACCAATTTTTTCTTCTACTTTAGCCGATTTACCCGAAGTCCCTCTTAAGTAATAGAGTTTTGACTTCCTCACATCGCCATGTTTTACCACTTCGATTTTTGTGATGCGCGGACTATGAAGATAAAATACTCTCTCCATTCCTTCTCCATAAGAGACGCGATGCAAAGAGATTGTTTCGGACAACCCCTTCCCTTTTCGCGCTATCACAGTACCTATGAATGCTTGTATTCGCTCTTTTTCCCCTTCGATAATTTTCATCGATACTTTGATCGTATCGCCTACTCGAAAGGAGGGAATCTCGCTTTTTAATTGATCTTTCTCGAGATCCTTCATTAACTCATCGCCTTTCATTTTTTTCTCCTACTTTCTGACCATCAAGTTCATATCTGTTAGACATAACACCCACGGATGATCATCCACGTCTGTGAATGCCACGCGTGGCAGCGACTTGCTATCTAGATTTTTCAAGCCTTCGCCTTGGATGCAACTCTGCTCAATCTGTCCAACCACTCTCCCTGCCTTTTTTAAACGCGATAGAGTCTGTTGAAAGAACGGCACATCGCCAATTTCAATTGTAAAAATTACCCTTTTTCCTACTCCCATCATCTCTCCTCCACCCTCTCTGAGGGTTAAAAAGCTCTTACCCACCGCAAAAACCGCACCATCCTCTGTTTCTTCCACAATAGGAAAACGAAGCACCTTCCGATAAAAAGCAACACTCGACGCGAGGTCCTTGACGACCAAAGTTGCTCCCAAGCACCCCTCTATTTCCTCTCCCTCTGGCCGGCTACTTGTACTTGCCATGTAAAGCAGGAAAAGATCGGGTCTTTTTTCTGCCGTTTTTTTCAAAGCTGCCTTTCTTCTCCAGGCGGCGATTTTTTTATGGTCTCCCTCTAAAAGAACGGTGGGGACTCTCTTATTTTCAAATTCGACGGGATGGGTGTAGTGAGGATAGTCGAAGATCCCTTGTTCAAAAGAGTCTCTCTCGGCTGCTCCCGTTTTTTCAAAAAAACCAGGGAGAAACCGGGCAATAGCATCGACGCACACCACAGCGGCAGGGGCACCACTTGTGAGAACAAAATCTCCAATGCTAATCTCCTCATCCACCCATTCCATTACCCGTTCGTCCAT
This sequence comes from Chlamydiales bacterium, assembly GCA_044869735.1. Lineage (GTDB taxonomy): Bacteria > Chlamydiota > Chlamydiia > Chlamydiales > JAAKFR01 > JBIOXR01. The sequence continues at coordinate 5,424 of JBIOXR010000009.1, read as the reverse complement.
TCCCTCATAATGGCCACATACTAAAATCAAATGTCGGTGTTGAGCTAGCTCTCTACACTTATTCGCATGCAGTGCCTTTCCCTGTGGGGAAAGATAAACGACATGGGATCCCTCTTTTTTTAACTCTCGCAAAGCCGCTATGAGTGGAGGTGCCATCAAAACCATTCCAGGACCTCCTCCCAATGTGCGGTCATCGACGCGCTTTCTTTTTTCGCTAGAGTAATCGCGGATATTGTATACCTTGATATCTAAAATTCCCTTCTCTCTTGCCCTCTTAATCATACTCTCTTTAAAAGGGCTATCAAAATAGTGGGGAAAAAGAGTCAGGATGGCAACTTCTAAAAGGGGCGCCTCCAAATTATACCTCTGCTTTCCTCCTTTTCTTTTTGAGAGAGTTTTTTGCCCTTCTTTCGATTTGCTTTTTTGCAAAAGCCTGCATCACTTGGGGCGCCGCACGCTCTACCAAAGCGGCTGCTTTCTCAGACAAAATGGCTCCTTCATTGAGCCAGTGGTTCACTCTTTCTCCATCGACAGAAAGGTTTTTCTCCTCTTCAGCCTCAAGAGGATTATACCATCCCAGAGCTTCGAGATATTTCCCATCTCGTGGATTGCGCGAATCGGTCACGATGATTCGATAAGAAGGACGGTTGGTCCTTCCCACTTTCCGCATGCGAATTTTCAAGGCCATAGCTTTTCTTTTCCTCCTAATTTTTCCATTAGCTTTTTCCCCATTCCACCCTTGCACATTTTTTTCATTTCGACGAAACCCTTTTTGAGGCGGTTGACATCGGAAAGATCGACCCCACTGCCCCGTGCAATTCTCTGGGCTCGACTCAAGTCGATCTCTTTTTTACCCGACCTCTCTTCGCGGGTCATCGATAAAATAATCGCTTCGATTTTGGAGAAATCTTTTTCTTTTTCTTCTATATTCCCTAGTTTATGAGCACCGGGAAGCATCTTTAACAACCCAGAGAGAGACCCCAATTTACGTACCGCTTTCATCTGGTTGAGATAATCCTCATAGGTAAAACTTGCCTTGCGGATCTTCTCTTCGAGCTTCTCCGCTTCCTCTTCAGAAATCACATTTTTGGCTTTTTTCACTAAATTGATCGTGTCACCCATCCCGAGAATACGGTCAGCGAGCGAACGAGGATCAAAGAGCTGCAGGTCTTCAATTTTCTCTCCAATTCCCTCGAACACGATTGGCTTGCCCGACACCTGGCGCATCGAAAGGGCGGCTCCGCCGCGTGCATCGCCATCGAGCATGGTCAAGATAATGCCTGTAATTCCTATTTTTTCTTCAAACTCGACGGCTGTTTTAACGGCATCCTGACCATGGGCACTATTTGCAACAAACCACACCTCTTGAGGTGAAACCGCTGCTTTAAGAGAACGGAGCTCTTCCATCAAGGCATCGTCCACGTGGAGCCTTCCGGCCGTATCGAGAATGACGAGGCGATGCCCTTTCTCCTTTGCAAATGAGATCCCCTCGCGGGCTATCTTCACGGGATCTCTCTCCCCCTCTTTTGCAAATACCTCCACCCCTATCTTTTCTCCCAAAGCTTTGAGTTGCAAAATAGCAGCTGGTCTCTGTAGATCACAGGCGACGAGTAATGGTTCCTTCTCCTTCTTGTAGTAGTGGGCGAGTTTGGCGGCGTGAGTTGTTTTTCCCGCTCCTTGCAAACCGCAGAGCATCACAATGGCAGGCTTTCCTAGTAAAGCAATGGGCTCCTCTTTCGGTTCTCCTCCCAGAAGAGAAACGATCTCTTCATGGAGAATGGAAGCAAACTGTTGCCCTGGAGCCACTGCTTTCAATACTCTTTCGCCCAATGCCTTCTCTTTGACGTTTTTCACTAGAGTTTTCACAACGCCGTAGTTCACATCGGCATTGAAAAGCGCCATGCGGATCTCTTTGACAGCATCGGAAATATTATCTTCTGTTAAAGATTTTTTTCCCGTTAGCGAGGAGAAAATGGAAGAAAATTTCTCAGCGAGATGATTAAACATAAAAAAAAGAACTATTTTGATGAAAAATCATACTAAGAAGAAGAATGACTTTCAAGGAAAAAGAAACGATCGACCCCGTTCAAATCCTTGAAAATTCTAAGATCGGAAAAGCCCTGCTTCGAAAAAATATCAAGAAGATAAGCCGCTTGTGTTCCACCAATTTCAAAAAAAATTTTACCTCTTGGGTAAAGATAAGTTGTCACTGATTGACTTATCTTTTCGTAATATTCGGTTCCTTTTGGTCCTCCTACCAAAGCGCTATGCGGTTCATAGTAACGAACTTCGGGTTGAAGGTAAGCAATTTCTTCTTCCGTGATATAGGGAGGATTGGAAACGATAAAATCGGCTTTTTTTCCCCTAAAAGGTGTAAATAAATCGCCGTGAAGAAGAGACACCGCAACACCATTAGCCACTGCATTTTTCTTTGCGCAAACAAGGGCTTTTTCGGAAATATCTGAAAGAGTTACGGTTAGTTCGGGAAACCGCTTTTTTAAGGCAATACCGATACAACCAGAACCGGTGCCGATATCCCACAGCTCCTTGCCTTCTAAAGGCACTCCTTTTAATTCCCCTACAATTTTTTCAACTAAGTCCTCGGTTTCGTGTCGGGGAATCAACACATCGCGATCAACTGCAAGTGTCAAAGAGAAAAAAGAGACGCTTCCCAGAATATATTGAAGAGGTTCTCTTCTACAACGTCTTTTGAGAAGGCATTCGCACGATCTCATTTCTTCCTCAGTGACAAGCCATTTGTAATGGAGATAAAGAGATTGCCGCTCGATTCCCAACGCTGCTGCTACGAGCTCTTCGGCATCTCGCAGAGGAGAGTCTATCCCATGATTAGCCAGAGAGAGAGCAAAACTTTTTAATAGCTCTGATAGAGGCTTAGAGTGTGTCGTCATTTAATAACTTTTCTTGATGAAAATGGGCCACAAGAGCCGAGGTGATGGGATCGAGCTCTCCTTCCATAATCCTATCTAGATGATAGAGAGTGAGATTAATCCGATGGTCGGTAACGCGATTTTGTGGAAAGTTATAGGTGCGTATCCTCTCGGAGCGATCTCCCGTACCTACCTGTGCTGAACGCAACTTCTCTGTCTCTTTTGCTTTTTTCTGCCTTTCAATCTCGGCAATTTTTGCCTTGAGGAGACGTATGGCTTTGTCTTTATTCTTTCTCTGGCTCCTCTCTTCTTGACAATACGAAACAATGCCCGTAGGGATATGGGTAATTCTTACAGCCGAATCGGTGACATTGACGTGTTGTCCCCCTGCTCCAGAAGCCCTATAGGTGTCGATGCGAAGATCTCGCTCCTCTATCACCACCTCTTCTTCTTCATCGGGTTCTACGAGCACTGCCACTGTGATGGCAGAGGTATGGATTCTCCCCTGGGTTTCTGTTGCCGGGACCCTCTGTACGCGATGGGTTCCCCCTTCATATTGCATAAACCGTTTGACGTTAGTCCCGCTGAGCACCATGATAAATTCCTTAAAACCACCAAGTTCAGAGGCACTGCAGGAGAGCACTTCGTATTTCCATTTCTGATGGTCGCAGTAGAGCTGGTACATGCGCACGCAATCGGCGACAAACAGGGCGGCCTCGTCACCACCCGTACCTGCACGTAATTCTACGATGACATTCTTACTATCCGATGGATCGGGGGGAACCAACAAGGTCTCCAACTTCGACTCAAGAAGAGGAAGTTGATTTTTTTGCAGGGCAATCTCTTCGTTCAAAAGAAGCTGCATTTCGCTATCCTCTTCTTTCGATAGAAGCTCTTCGTTTTCAGACAGGGTCTTTCTTGCTTTGTCGAGCTTCTCCCACGCCTCTTTTATTTCAGTGAGATGAGCATGCTCTTGAGCTAAAGAGCGGTAGGTTTTTTTATCCTGAATGATTTCGGGCTTGGCAAGTTCCTCTTCTATTTGCTGAGCGCGAGAGAGGAGCTTGGCGATTTTCTTTTCCATGAAAAGAGAAGATTATGCCTTCTTCCCCTTTTTACCCTTTTTCTGAGGTGCTTCTTCCTGCTGTTGTTGCTGCTGCTGTTGTTTGGAAGCATCCTCTTTTTTGGCGTAGCGCTTGAGGAACTTGTCTACTCTTCCTTCCGTATCGATATACTGCTTACTGCCAGTAAAGAAAGGGTGAGAAGCAGAAGAGACGGAGACGTAGTGGACAGGGTATTCTTTGCCTTCGAACATTTCCGTTTTTTGAGGTTGTATCGTACTACCACAGAGAAACTTGAACCCTGTCGAAGAATCAACAAAAAGAACTTTTTGATAGGGAGGATGTATTTTCTTTTTCATTTTCAATGCGCTCCTTGAGGTGAAACAAGGGGCAAAGTCTATTCTTTTTAGAAGAAAAAAACAAGGGAGAAATATCCGCCTATTGGGATATAATCACCCCCATGGGTATCCGTTGTTTTTTATTTGTTTTATGTGGCCTATTTTCTTCTGTAGTTCTGGCAGACGATCTTTTTTTAAAAGAAAAACTTCAAGAAGCCACCCCTGGAAGTTACCTGGTTCTCTATGCCGACAAAACCTTTACCTTTTTCCATATCTATGAAAATACGGGCGATCGACTGATCATTGAAGAAGTGACCCTGCCGGCTCCACTAAAACCTCAAATTGCGTGGAAAGATTGGTTTATGCAGGGTGCCCCTCACCACACATCTTGGACCATGACCCAACTCAATCTGATGAATGGAACCATCGACGAGATGTATTCCTTCTCACGAAGAGGATGGCTCGATCCCTCCGAAGCCGATCGATTTATCCACACCCTCCTCTTTTTGCGTTTTCACGAAGTTCCCGACCAGTACCGCCGCTGCCTCAAAGATGGTCTTCCGTGGTCGCCTCCCTTAATCGTCGATGGGACACCCCTTCCTCAAATTCCCTTCAGGGCGTGGAAAAGCCGTTGGCCCAACGACCGGAGTGAACTCGCTAGACAAGTACTTGAAATTTATCTTCCCATAGAAAGCGAAGAGGGAATCTATCCCACTTTTTTTCCCTATTGGATCGAAGTTAATAACAAGCTGGGTCACTGCCGCTTGCGCGTTGTCGACGGAGGATTTGGGGTCATCTCCCCCATGCCTCACTTGCCCTACCGCTCCCTCGAAGTGTTAGGAAGCAAAATCGATAAGGATGGGCTCAAATTAAAAGTTTCTAGCCCCTCTTACTACAAAGAATTTCTATTAATTGCAGAAGAAGAAGCCCCTATGGGCAAAGCCTTTCTCCTACCGTGTGAGATCTGGTCGAGCGAAAAAGAAAAAGTTATTTTGTTTGTCCCCACTGAGGCTTTGGAAAATCAAATGAACAAAGGGGATCAATACACCATTACCGTATCGCCAAAAGAAAATGCTGCCGCGCGTGCCAAAAGTCCTCTGCCGGTAGCCTTGAATTAAACGACAACTTCTTTGATATGAA
>JBIOXR010000008.1:0-6903 GCA_044869735.1 Chlamydiales bacterium | reverse complement strand
CAAGTGATGATCTCTTTTGAAGGTCAAACACAGTTGGAGCTCGAGTATTTAGTCATTGTAATTCGTTTGGGAAAAGAGAGTGAAGTCTCCTATCAAAAGCTTTTCTCTCTCTCGTTTCTGCAATTTATCCCAGATAGGGTAAAGCCTGTCGGTTTTTTAAGGAAAAAATACACCAAAGAGGCCAATGTTTTTCGCGTCAGGCTTAAAAAAACCGACTATTTGAGGCAGGATCACTCCGTCGATCTCTACCGGGCAAGGCAAGATGTGGCTCAGGAAATACGGAGAATCATCGGCGATTATAGAGATTTCAACGGTGGAATGCTCGCCAAAGAAAATGAACTTTTTGCTCTTCTTCGCGACCAGGTAGCTAAAAAAAACGGCTATCTGTTGGAGAATTTTTTTTACACACTCTCTCCTCCTCTAATGCGCTCTCTTTTGCCTCTGGAAGTGTTAAAGAAAATGTTTAATATGTTGCTAGAAGCCGGGAGGCGGGGTGTTGAAATAGGGCAGAGAGTCGTCACTCGAATCGAAGAAGAAAAAGGAATTCAGTTTATGGCATTTGTAGGTGAGGAGAAGGGATATTTTGAACCTATTGAACAGGCCATTGATAAACTAAGAATTCCCACCTCTCAGCTCGCTACGACGCTGATTGTAGTAAACGATTATCCTTGTCTAGGGGTGATCTATCGGGTTGCGGGAGTAGATGGGAACCGCCTTCGCGATGCTATAGAAGAAGCCATTTCAGTGATTTCAGTATAGCGGTGAAAAAACTTGTAGTCGGAGCTAAATTGAGGTATATTCTCGTATTGTTTAATAGGGTGCTACACGGGAAATGACCCCCTCCAAAACGACTGAAAAAAGAGTGCTCACCACCCGCCATATTCAAGACTTATTTCCCAAATATCTTCAAGAGATAGGGGCTCTCTACCGCAATCGTCCCGATCTCGTGTTGGCGGCATGGCCGGAAGTGATTGGACCGCAACTCGCCCCTATGACGCAGGCCCTATCGTTTGTCGATGGGGTCTTGAAGGTTAAAGTAAAAAATTCAACCCTCCATAGTCTTCTTGCCCAAATAGAATATCCGAGGTTGATTAAGAACTTGAGGGATAGATTTCCCACTACCGAAATAAAGAAAATCCTCTTTTTTTTAGGATAAAATATTCAAAATATTATGAACGTGTTGGAAAACAAGGAAAAAAAAGTGGAGAAGCGCTATGACGCAAGTTCCATTACGGTTCTCGAAGGGCTCCAGGCAGTCAGAGAGAGGCCTGGCATGTATATTGGCGATATCGGCAGTGGCGGGCTACACCATCTCGTCTACGAGGTGGTCGATAATAGCGTCGATGAAGCCCTAGCTGGACATTGCTCGCGCATTGAAGTCACCATTCACAAAGATCAATCGGTTACCGTCGAAGATGACGGGCGAGGCATTCCCGTAGAATGGCATGAGCAAGAATCGGCCAAAAGGGGAAGGAAAGTTTCTGCTCTCGAAGTTGTGCTAACCGTGCTGCATGCGGGTGGCAAATTCGACAAGGAAGTCTATAAAGTTTCGGGGGGCTTGCATGGCGTTGGGGTTTCGTGCGTCAATGCCCTTTCCAAAAAATTCTTCGTGCAAGTCTACAAAGAGGGGCAGATCTATCAAATGGAGTTTGCTCAAGGGACGCCGGTCACCCCTCTCACCATTGTAGGAGAAACTTCTAAAAGGGGCACCTACCAACGATTTTGGCCCGATGAGACAATTTTTTCCGCGACCGAATTCGATTACGATATTCTTTCTAAGCGTTTGCGCGAGCTAGCCTTCCTTAACCGCGGACTCACAATTATTCTCAAAGATGAAAGAGATATCAATCATCCCGAAGTGACTTTTTTTTATGAGGGAGGGGTTATCTCGTTTGTCGAGTATCTCAACGAAAATAAGATCCCTCTTTTCCCTCGCCCCGTCTATTTCCGTGGAGCAAAAGAGGGGGATGATGGACCTATCGAATTTGAAGTGGCGATGCAATGGAATGATGGGTATAACGAGACGATCTATTCTTACGCCAATAACATCTCCACGAGGCAAGGGGGATCTCATCTCAGTGGCTTCTCCTCTGCTCTCACTCGGGTACTCAATACCTATATCAAATCGAATAACCTTTTAAAATCGGACAAACTCTCTTTGAGCGGCGAAGACATGCGCGAAGGACTCACCGCAGTCCTCTCAGTGAAAGTGGCAAATCCCCAATTTGAAGGGCAGACCAAACAAAGGTTGAGCAATAGCGATGTAAGCTCGGTGGTGCAACAGGTTGTAGGCGAAGAGCTTACAATTTTTCTCGAAGAGAACCCTCAAATTGCCAAGGCGATTGCAGAAAAAGCAATCATAGCAGCCCAAGCAAGGGAGGCCGCTAAGAGGGCACGAGAACTTACTTTGAGGAAAAGCGCTCTCGATAGCGCCCGCCTGCCGGGAAAACTCATCGATTGCCTCGAGCGCGACCCTAAATTGTGCGAGATTTATATCGTCGAAGGGAATTCGGCCGGTGGCTCGGCAAAAATGGGAAGAGATCGCCGCTTTCAGGCCGTGCTGCCCATCCGCGGGAAAATCTTAAACGTCGAGAAAGCCCGGTTACAAAAGGTGTTCCAAAATATAGAAATTGGAACGATGATCTCGGCGCTCGGTTGCGGCATTGGCACTGAAAGCTTCAACATCGAGAAGCTCCGCTATCATAAAGTGATCATCATGACTGACGCCGACGTCGATGGATCTCATATCCGCACACTTCTTCTCACCTTTTTCTACCGCCACATGCCGCAGCTCGTCGAGAATAATTTTATTTATATTGCACAGCCCCCTCTTTATAAGGTCACGCGTAAAAAGATCAGCCGCTATATAACCTCTGAAAAAGAGATGGACGGCTATTTGTTGGAATTGGGTACCTCTGATATCACCTTCTATCATTGCCAACAAGAGAGGGATCTCAATAAGGAGGAACAAGCGTCTCTCATAGACCTCGTCGTACAGATTGAACAATTCGCCACTTCTCTCGATAGGAAAGCCATCCCTTTCCGCGAATTTCTAGAGGCAAAAAACAATGCGGGGAACTACCCCCTCTATAGGGTGAACGCGACGTTTATCTATTCGGAAGAGGAGTATGGAGAGTTGGCCAAGGCCCACGAAGCTTCTCAAAAAGAGCAGCACGAGAAAATGTTGGCCTCTATTCCTCCCGATGAAATGACTGAGGCCATTCGCTTTTTCCGGCCTAAGGCTTTGTCATCCATCCTTTTGTATGAAAAAGAACAATTCGATCGCTTACAAAGACAACTTGCAAAGTTTGGCTTTACGCTGGAACAATACGCGATCGCCGACGGCAAACTCCTCGATGTTAAAGAGGGAAAGGATGTCGTGTTTGAGTGTTATACCCTCAAAGAGATGCTCGACTTCCTCAAGGTCAATGGCCGCAAAGGTGTCGAAATCCAACGATACAAGGGTTTGGGAGAGATGAATGCCGATCAGCTCTGGGAGACGACGATGGATCCTTCGAAAAGAACCTTGATTCAAGTCACGATTCCCGACGCGATTGCTGCCGACCATATGTTTACTATGCTGATGGGAGAAGAAGTGGCTCCCCGCCGAGCCTTTATTGAAACACATGCCCTATCTGTTAAAAACTTGGATATTTAAAAGATGAGTGATCAAAACGAAAAGGAGATGATCGTACACCGCAATCTCGAAGAGGAGATGAAAGAGAGTTATCTCCGCTATTCGATGTCGGTCATTATCTCCCGGGCATTGCCCGATGTGCGAGATGGTTTAAAACCTTCGCAGCGAAGAATTTTATATGCTATGCGGCTCTTAAATTTAACTCCTGGAGCCAAGCATCGCAAATGCGCTAAGATTTCAGGGGATACCTCGGGAGATTACCACCCTCATGGAGAGACGGTGATTTATCCGACTCTCGTGCGCATGGCCCAAGATTGGGTGATGCGCTACACTCTTGTCGACGGTCAAGGGAACTTCGGTTCCATCGACGGCGATGAGCCCGCTGCCATGCGCTATACAGAAGCTCGCTTGACGAAAGGGGCCATCCAATTAATGGAAGACCTCGATAAAGAGACCGTCGATCATATTCCCAATTACGATGAAACGAAACACGAACCGACCGTCTTCCCTGCAAAATTTCCCAATCTTCTCTGCAACGGATCTTCTGGGATTGCCGTTGGGATGGCTACTAATATTCCTCCGCATAATCTCGGCGAGCTAGTCAAGGCGACATTACTCGTCCTCGAAAACAAAGATGCCACCATAGAAGAGATTTTCAAAGTGATGCCGGGCCCCGACTTTCCAACGGGAGGGATCATCAATGGGACGGCAGGCATTGAAGAGGCCTATCGCACCGGCAGGGGAAAAATCATCATTCGCGCTGCTCTCCATGTCGAAGAGATGGAGATAAAGGGGAGAGAGAGAATTGTCATCGATGAGATCCCCTATAATGTCAATAAGGCGCGTCTCGTAGAGCGGATTGCAGAGCTCGTCAACAACAAAACCGTTACGTCGATCAGCGACGTGCGCGATGAATCGGACAAAGATGGGCTGCGAGTTGTGATCGAGCTCAAAAAGGGGGAATCCCCCGAACTCGTGATCAATCAGCTCTATAAGTTCACTGACATGCAGGTTACCTTTGGGTGCATCATGTTGGCGCTCGACAAAAATCTTCCCAGGACGATGAACATCAAACAGATGATCTCGGCTTGGATCATCCATCGCATCGAAGTGATCCGAAGGAGAACGCGCTTTGAGCTAGCCAAAGCAGAAGCGAGAGCCCATCTCTTAGAAGGGTTTTTGAAAGCAGTAGCGCATCTTGACGAGGTTGTCAAGATCATTAAAGCAAGCGAGAGCCGAGAAGAGGCCAAAACCCACCTCATGCACCGTTTCTCTTTCTCCGAAAGACAAGCCTTAGGAGTGCTTGACCTCCGCCTCTACCAATTGACTTCTTTGGAACAAGATAAAATTTCTGCTGAGCATCAGGAGCTACTGAAAAAGATCGAGCACTATAGAGCCATTCTCGGCAGTGAGAAATTGGTGCGAGAGGTGATCCGCGATGAGCTTCTTGACCTGCTCAAAGACCACAAATCGGAGCGCAAAACAAAAATCGTCCCAGCCGAAGGGGAGATTCAGATCGAGGATCTCATTGCCGACGAACAAGTTATTATCACAATTTCCGAAGATGACTACATCAAACGGATGCCTGCGACTCTTTTCCGCGAGCAACGGAGAGGGGGTGCTGGCGTGGCCGGTTTTGATACTAAGAGAGAAGATGCGCTGAAAGGCCTCTACGTAGCAACAACTCACGAAGACCTGCTCATTTTTACTAGCAAAGGTAGATGTTATTGGCTGAAGGTGTGGCAATTACCTGAAGGAGAAAGGAGATCGAAAGGACGTCCTTTGATCAATCTTCTCGAAGAGCTACAAGAGGGAGAAAAAATTGCGACTGTTTTGCACACCAAGGGATTTGAGGAGAAAGGCTATATTTTCATGGCAACGCGAGAGGGGGTTGTGAAAAAAACAGAGCTCACTGCCTTTTCCAACCCGCGAAAGAAAGGGATCATTGCCCTTGAAATTACTCCTGAAGATGAGATGATCGCTGCCCGTTTTGTCCGCGATGGCGAAGAGCTGATGCTCTTTACCCATCAGGGCATGGCAGTGCGCTTTGACCAAACGGCTGTCAGACCTATGGGACGTGCGGCGCGTGGCGTAAGGGGAGTGCGCTTATCCGATGAAGGGAATGATTATGTCGTCGGTTGCGAAGTGGTATCGAAAGAGAAAGGGGAGACCCTACTCGTCGTGTGTGAGAATGGTTTTGGGAAAAGATCGGAGATCGATGACTATCGCAAGACCAATCGAGGAGGCAAAGGCGTCCGCTCCATCATCACCAGTGAGCGCAACGGCAAGGTCGTAGGCGCTCTGTCCGTTAAAGAGAGCGATGGACTAGTTCTCATGTCGGCACAAGGGCAAACCGTGCGCATTGGATTGAGCGAGCTACGCGTATTAGGAAGAGCGACTCAAGGGGTCAAACTCGTTCAGCTTAAAGAGGGGGATACCCTAGTTGCTGTACAGAAACTTGAAGGGATGGAGGAGGAGAGCAGTGCAACTAATGACCAAACCGTATGAGGGGCTTTTCATCACCTTAGAAGGAGGAGATGGGTGCGGGAAGACGACCTTGGCTGAAAAACTCTGCCGTGAATTCGAAAAAATGGGATACAGCGTGGTCAAAACGCGCGAACCAGGCGGATCTCAACTCTCAGAGCAGATCCGCAGCCTTCTCTTGAACCCCTCTTCTTCTGTAGCTATTGGAGATAAAGCCGAACTTTTTCTCTATCTCGCTGCGAGAGCTCAGCATACCGATGAGAAAATCCTTCCTGCCCTTCGCGAGGGAAAAGTAGTCATCTGCGAACGATTTAACGATTCGACCATCGCTTACCAAGGGTGCGCCCGCAATCTAGGTTCTTCTTATGTCGAGAGCATTTGCAAACTTGCCTCACAGGATCTCGAACCAAATGCGACTCTTTTCCTCGACCTGGCCCCTGAAATTGGGCTAGCGCGACTTGCTTCCTCTCCCGATCGCCTAGAAAAAGAGAAGTTACAGTTCCATCGAGAAGTGAGGCAAGGGTATTTGCATTTGGCCGATAAGTACCCCAACCGGATTTTTGTGATCGATGCAGCTCAAACCCCAGAGCAGGTGTTCGAAGCCGCTCTAAAAGCACTTCGTCCCCATCTCATGCTGAAGCCCTCCAAGCGAAAATGAAGCTTCTTCCTGTTCTATCTGAAATGATCCGCCAAAAAAGGATTCCTCCTGCACTCCTTTTTTCGGGCCCGCGAGGTAGTGGCAAAAAGAAAATGGCCCTGGCGTTTATTAAAGAGGTGTTGGG
>JBIOXR010000007.1:0-9206 GCA_044869735.1 Chlamydiales bacterium | reverse complement strand
TCCCACCAGCGAGCCATCAGGAGAAACACTTGTAGCTCCGAGTAATCCGACGCCACTCAAACGCCCCCAAGAACCCCACCCCACCACCTCTCTCGAAAAAAAAAACCAAACAGCCAAACCCCTACCTCAAATTCCCATCCCACCTGACCCCAACTTTCGCAGACCTTTGCTACTTCCAGGGAGAAGCCAAACCGTAGCGCCTGTAAATGGGGTGTTATATAGTGATTCTCCTCATCATCGAAGGAATTTTGAAAGATATAATCCTTATGAAGTATCGACAAGAGATAGATATAGAGTCAGACCGATACCTGAACCACAAATCGATGGCCCCGTGCGCATTCCAACTAATATTCCACCGGATCACATTCTCGAAAAAGATTATCGCAAGACTCCCGTCACTGCTAACCCGTACTACGATCGCCAGCTTCCTTTACAAGAGAGCAATTTGCATTACTATCCATTTCATTCGAATCCCAATTATGTAAAACCTGTCCCCGATGAGAGATATTTTAATCACCATTATCACAATGGCGATTTGCGCTATGTGACAGGAAAATATCTAACTCCTTATTATCCCCAATACGAAAGTCCTGTGCAGGGAATTCGACCTGAACTCCACTGGCCACAAAAGCCCTTTGCGCAACAGAACAGAGGCAATTTCATGCAACGGCCAATGCCGAAGGTTAATCCCGATGGGCCAAGTCCTATGCATCCCGATAGCTTCTGGCATTGGAGATATTAGAAACCCAATTTTCGTGCCCGTGCCCGTGCCCGTGCCCCTGCCCGAACTCAAGGGATTCGGGCACGGGCATGGGCACGGGCACGAAAATTGGATTGTGTTGCTTCAAAGCTGAAAGAAAAGAGAGAGAGTTTTTTTGCTAAAAAGGTGGCGAGCGATTTTGTGAGTCGTTGTGTCAGAAGGTTTTTGAAGGAGAGCAATGCGAGATATTTGCAGGCTAGTTTAGTGTCGGAGTAGACGTAACGGCCATCGACTTTGTAGGAGAGATTTTCTTGGAGGACTTGGCGCGGGTGGAGATGGCGGAGATGGAGATGAGAGATCACATCGAAACCAGCGGTATGGAACATCTTCACGTACTCTCTGTAGGAGTAAATATGCTCATTTCCTCCGTAGTGGGCTAGTGCAATGGGATTGTTGGTAAGGTTTTTGAAAAATCTCTTCTTTGTTTCGTAGAATTTGAGCAAAGGTTCATTGGTGGCAACGAGGATGCCGGTAGACTTGAGCTTCTCCCTGCAGAGGTGTAGCGCTTGTATTGGATTGTCGCAATGGTGGAGGCTTGAGTTAAAAAAGCAGAGATCGAAATCGGAGGAGGCAAGGTGATTGAGATGTTCGGCAGGGAAAGCGGAGATCTCAATGTTGTTGAGATTAAATTTTTTTGCCGCTGTGTTTAAGAGCTCGCAATGCATAGGGGAAGGGTCGATGGCGAATACTTGATGACCAAGGCTTGCAAGCCAAAGGGAAGATTCCCCTCTGCCAAAGCCGATATCCAATACTTTTAGATTTTTAGAAGAGGGAATTTTCTTCAACACTTCTTGGCCATGTAGGGAGTTAAAAAAATGAGAGTAGTAGGCTTCAAGAGTGGGCGAATGGTTTAGGTGGTGAAAGTAGTATGCGCGGAATTTTTCTAATTCGGCAATTTCTTGCTTCACTCCTGGCGAGAGCTCCATAGCTATCCTTTCACCACGAGGTGAGGGCGAAAACTGGCGACAATATTGGCAAGTTTTGCCTCTTCTACAGCTTTGACCACTTCTTTGACATCTTTATACGCATCGGGCATCTCTTCGGCGATGGTGCGAAAGGAGGTTGCCATCACCTGCACTCCTTGTGATTTCATATGTTCTATGGGGTGATGCCCTTTCCACATTTTCATCGACTGGACGCGACTGCGTGCTCGGCCCGCTCCGTGGCAACAACTCATCCAAGTGCGCGGATTGCCAAGCCCTGCCAGGAGATAAGAAGCTCTTCCCATATCGCCCGGTACGAGTACCGGCTGTCCCGTCTTTTGGAACCGCGGAGCGAGCTCCGGAGCGCCGGGACCAAAGGCGCGGGTGGCTCCTTTTCTATGGACGCAGAGGAGTTTTTGCTTCCCATCGACTTCGTGGGTTTCGAATTTGGCAATGTTATGGCAGACATCGTAGAGGAGTTTGATGGCAGCAGGATCGGTTTTGAGTACCGATTGAAAAGCCAGTCGTACCCAATGGAGAATCTGCTGCCGATTATTAAAGGCAAAATTGGCCGCTGCTGCCATGGCAGCAAAATAGGTTTGACCCTCAGGGCTTTTGATGGGGGCTGCGACAAGCTGCGCATCGGGAAGACCATGGGAAAAACCCTTTTTCACAAATTCACTCAGCGTATCGGAGCAGACCTGATGGCCAAATCCGCGCGACCCCGAGTGGATCATGATATAGAGTTGCCCTGCCCGCATGTTCCAAGCATCGGCGATGGTAGGATGGAAGATTTTTTCGACTTTTCCTAGTTCGACAAAGTGATTGCCCGAACCGATCGACCCGAGCTGCTTTTTCCCCCGTTCTCTTGAGATGTTCGTGACGGCATTAAAGTCAGCACCTTCAAGACATCCATAGCTCTCAATATGAGCTAAATCTTCGGTGTAACCAAACCCCGCCTCGACCGACCATTTCGCTCCTCTCTCTAAAAGTTGTTTGTAATCTTTCTCTGATACACCTGCACCGCGGTGGCCATGGCCCACCCCAGAAGGGACCGATCGGAAAATCTCGTTGAGTAGATGACTTTTGTCTATTTCAGTGAGATCGTCGAAATCCATGGGTGCCAATGCCAGGCGGACACCACAGTTGATGTCATAACCTACTCCTCCTGGGCTGATGACTCCCTCTTCAACATCCATAGCTGCTACCCCGCCAATGGGAAATCCATAACCCCAGTGGATGTCGGGCATGGCAATGCTATATTTCACAATGCCAGGAAGATAAGCGACATTGCGCACTTGCTTTAATGGCTCTTCCATTCCTGGTTCTTCAAGGAGAGAAGAAGAGGCTATGATGAGCCCAGGAACTCTCATTCCCTCTTCTTGTTCAAGTTCATAAGTAGCTGGTGCTATTTTTTTTAATTTATACATCGACGATCATCTCCCATTCGAGGAATTCTTCTTTTTTTTCTACTTGCCCATGGAAACTAACGGCTTTAAAAGGAACGCCTATCGCATTATCGGCCAAGGCAATAGTTGTATTTAAACTATCGATCACCTCTTCTAAACTCGATGGCATTGCTTTTTCAGGAAGAAAGTCGAGAAGAGGAGGAAAACCAAAGCTGAGCGCTGCTTGAGCATGACTCAGTAAAGATGGTAGAGTTTCTGCTTTGATGAGAAAACCGATATCTGCTGTATGCTCGATCTCCGTAAAGGGGCGATGGAGAGGAATAGTCCTAAGCGAGCGGTATTTGGAATAGCCTAGGCTTTCAAATAGATGTATATCATTGATGATAAAGGGTAGAGGTATGAAAGCCTCCTTCCACTTGGGAAGAGATTTAGGGAAACGACAGATCGTCAAATGGGGAGTAAAATTATGCTGTGAGGCAGGAGGAAAATCGTTTTGCCTTAGCCATTCTTCTAAATTTTTTTGGTAGTTGAAGAAAGGAGTGCTCTCTTCGAGCCATGCGATATCCCACGCTACGAGCCGTGGATGACGGCGCGGTAAAAAAAGTGGGGCAGTGAACTTCCCTACTAAGCCCACTTTAAAACTAGGAAGGGGAGCCGAAGGAAGAAGTGAAAGGAGTTTCTTCTCATCGGTATCTCCCAAAAAGGCAAGAGTGAGGTGGCGATCTTCTTCGGCGATTACCCTTCCTTCGGGAAAGTGGGAAGGCCAGGGGGAGATCACGTCGATTCCAAAGAAAACTCTCTTTTTTTCCCCAGGCATGTAGTGCATCTTTGCAGGAAATGTGAAAAATCTCAATACTAACAAGTATGGCAAGAGACGAAGTTATAATAGATCTCAAAGGGGTCTCCCTTCGCGCTTATTTGAATGTTCCGCGCGATCCCATCGGCATCGTTCTGTTTGCTCATGGGACGGGGAGCGGCAGAAAAAGCCCGCGCAACCAATTGGTCGCAAAGGCCCTACAAGATGAGAATATCGCGACTCTTCTCCTCGATCTTCTCACAGAAGAAGAAGAAAAGGTAGATGAACAAACAGCCCAGTTGCGCTTCGATATTCCCTTTCTTGCCAAGCGACTCCTCGAAGCTACCCGTTGGATAGAGCAGCACGAAAAAACAAAAGAACTCACCATCGGCTATTTCGGAGCTAGCACGGGAGCTGCTGCAGCTTTGATTGCCGCTGCCGAGCAGGGTGAAAAAATTAGCGCAGTGGTATCGAGAGGTGGAAGGCCTGATTTAGCAGCCGCAGCGTTGCCGCGTGTGCTTGCTCCTACTCTCCTGATTGTAGGAGGAGAGGATTATGCCGTCCTCGATCTCAACAAACAAGCCTTTGAGCGGCTCGCTTGTGAAAAAAAGCTCGAGATTATTCCCAATGCGACCCATCTATTTGAAGAGCCAGGGGCATTAGAAGAAGTGGGGCGCTTGTCGCAGCACTGGTTTAGCCAGTATTTATAAAGGATCGATCGAGAAGAGAGATAACCTCGTCGTCGGAGGTTTGATCGAAGTTTTCATAAAATTGCCCTACGGCAAAAAAGGCGGCAGGTGTAAAGAGGCACTGCACCTCATCGACCTCTTTCGCTATTTTCCTTAAAGTATCGGGAGGAGCGACGGGAACAGCAACTATAATTTTTTTTGCCTTTTCCACGCTTGCTGTTTTAATGGCAGCTCGCAAAGTGGCTCCTGTGGCAATGCCATCATCAATTAAGATGACCTGTTTGCCAGCAAGTACTCTTTTCGGTCTATTTTTCCGGTAGACGCGGAGGCGCTCTGCCGCGATCATTTTTTCTCTTTCGATCTCACCTTGGATATACTCTTGTGAGGCTCCTGTTTCGGCTACTAACTCTTTGGAAAAAATCCCCTCTCCCGTTTCGGTGATAGCTCCGATGGCGAGCTCTGGGCTAAAGGGGGCTCCGATTTTTCGAGGACAAATTATATCTAAGGGAAGGTGTAATTCAGTAGCCACTTCATAGGCCACAACGACACCTCCCCGAGGCAGAGCGAGGAGCAGAGTCGCTGGAGCCTCTCTATATTTTTCCAGCTTCTTTGCTAACTGCCTGCCGGCATCAGAGCGATCTTTAAAGAACATTTCTTCTTATTTTGTAAAAGAGCCAGTTGATAATGGCAATAATCAATGCAAAGGCGATCGCCCACCAAAAATTGTCGAGTTTGAAGCCCGGAACAATAGCACTGACAAGATAGACAAGGGCGCCCATAATCACAAAAGAAAAAAGACCTAGCGTTAGAATATTGATAGGAAGTGTAAGAAGGAAAATGATGGGACGCAAAATGGCGTTGACTATACCCAAAACGATGGCAACGAGAAGGGCGGTGAGAAAATTTTTCACGTGGACGCCCGGCAGAATGTAGGATGTAAGAAGGACGGCCAATGTGTTGACCAAAATACTAAGTAGAAGTTTCATAAGACCTCTTTATTTTGTTTGTTTGGTGGGCGGATAAGGGCAGCCATGATGAAGCCTGCTAGTATCCAACCGATCAAGATATCTGTTGCATGTACGAGGAAAAAGGAGAGGGAGAATGCTTCCCAGTTCCAAAGGATAAAATATCCCATCGACCCTCCCAAAAACCCAATGAATGAGATGAACCAGACTTTTTCTTTATAGGTAAGAGGCCTTGTGAAGGTGAGCAAGTGGGCGATGATGAGAGCGCATAGCGACCAGAAGAGGAGTTCGTAGATATAGGGGATAATGCCAATGTCGTGAGTGCCTTTCAAAGCGATGGCGGCAAACATCACGGGGCCTTGGGTCATGGCTTCTTTACCTTGTTGGATGTAGATTTTGCCCCATTCTTCGCGCATGCCTCTCAAGTGACAGCGGACGCTGGGCAAAATATAAATCCCATCTTTTAAAGCATTTTGGCGAATAATATAAGCAACTTCAGCTTCGCTTTGGAATTGGTTCATTGTGGCACAGTGCCAAGGAAGAAAAGTCCAGGAGAAAACTTGCCATAGAGCGACCGTAATACCTCCCGCAAGAGCAGTCCACAGCCCCCTTAACCACATCACACCCTCCACTCAATGTTAACGTTTAAATATCACAAAAGTCGATTTAGAAAAAAGAGATCAGATTGAAAAAAGAGGTCAGAATTAATAGCGGGGGCTCCGCCCCCAGCTCCCCCTTGAGCTGAAATGCGCTTTGCCTAATCGCTCTTCCTCCGGGAGGCAGTGCGAAGCACAGCACCCCCGTCGTTCAGAGCGATTATGCTGTGCGCATTCAGCCGTCGATTGCTGGCTAACGCCAGCACCGGAACTAAATATTTTCAAGATTCGGTGCGGGCTTCGGCCCGCAATCAATGGCTTCCATCCGCAAAGCAAAATCGTTCCGAACGAGTGGAGGTGCTGTGCTTCGCACTGCCCTCCCGAGGAGGGACGATTTGGCGCAGCGGGGGAAGCCCAACGGGGAGCAGGGGGCGTGGGAACCCGCCCCCGCTATTAGCTCTGACCCAACGTTTTACTCAAACTTCACCAAAATTGATTTGCTATTGTCCCAGTACGTAGTGGAAGAGGAGGGGGGCGACGATGGAGGCGTCGGATTCGATGATGTAGGTGGGCGTATCGATGCTAAGCTTCCCCCAGGTGATTTTTTCGCTGGGCGTAGCTCCGCTATAGGAACCGAAAGAGGTGATACTGTCGCTGATCTGGCAAAAGTACCCCCAGAGAGGGACTTTTTTTCGCAAGTCTTGCCGAAGAAGGGGAACGACACAGATGGGGAAATCACCGGCAATCCCCCCTCCAATTTGGAAAAAACCGAGAGAAGCTTTTCGGCTCTCTTCCGTATACCAATCGACGAGCATCGCCATCTGCTCGAGGCCCGATTTCATGAAATTAAAGTTGCTCAATTCATGGGTAATGACATGCGACACGCAAATATTGCCCAATGTCGAGTCTTCCCAACCTGGAGTGAAA
Organism: Chlamydiales bacterium; assembly: GCA_044869735.1. Lineage (GTDB taxonomy): Bacteria > Chlamydiota > Chlamydiia > Chlamydiales > JAAKFR01 > JBIOXR01. Next base: position 2,141 of record JBIOXR010000007.1, on the reverse strand, counting down.
ATAGGGAGACCTTTTTCTTTGGCTGCTATAACCCACGAATGTTTTGGATCAATCTCAAACGATTTTTGGATCGAGGGGATATCGAGGAGTTGATAGATATATTCAAAAGGAAAATACCTCGCACCGTTCACATCGGCTTTTCTCCACAAAGAGAGGATTTCCTTTTCGATGCGCCGGATCGCCTTGTCTTCGGGAATGCATGTGTCGGTGACGCGGTTCATCCCTTTTTTCATCAACAAATTCTCATCTTTTTTGGTCAAACTGCGGTAGTGGGGAAGGCGCAAATAATGAGAGTGGGCGACGAGATTGAATATATCCTCCTCGAGATTCGCCCCTGAACACGAAATAGCATGCACTTTATTTTTCCGTATCATTTCGGCGAGCGAAATGCCGAGCTCCGCCGTACTCATAGCGCCTGCCAGGGTAACCATCATCTTCCCCGGTTTTTTAAGATGTTTTATCCACCCTTCTGCTGCTTCCACACATGCAGCCGCATTAAAGTGTTTAAAGTTTTTTTGCATGAAAGAGCGTATGTTCATCTTCATTTTTTCTTTGTTTGGTATTTGTAACTTAAAATCTTATAAACAAGCTTGGCCGCTAGATAATCGGGAGCTCGATGGGTGGGATGGGGGCAAAGTTCGACGACGTCGAGCCCGACGATGCTGCGTGTTTCAGCTACTTTTTTTAAAAGTTTCATCGCTGTATTCCAGCTCAAACCGCCCGGCTCAGGGGTTCCGGTGGAAGGCATAAGAGATGAGTCGAAGACATCGAGGTCGAAGGTAACGTAGACCGGGTCGGTGAGTTGTTCGATGACCTGATTCATCCACACTCGGTTAGACTCGAGCTCATGGGCAAAAAAAGTATCCTCTTTCACAAGGAAGGGGAGCTCTTCAGCACTCATGCTTCGGATGCCGACGGAAACTATCTTTTCCACTTGAGGAATTTCCTTTACTCTTGCCATCACTGAGGCATGGCTCCAGGGGTTATTTTCATAAGCTTCTTGCAAGTCGGCATGGGCATCGAGTTGCAAGACAGAGAGAGAGCCGTAGTGTTCTGCATAAGCAAGAATAGGCGCGTAAGAAATCGCATGTTCGCCTCCTAGAGTGACGACGAATTTCCCTTGGGCAATCCACTCTTTGACGCGGTTATATACCATTTTTAACATCATTTTGGACGTTTTAGCAGCCACTGGCTTATCAGTATGAATGCCCCATTCATAAACAGAAGTCTCAGTTTCGATATCATAGAGCTCGAGATTGCGCGAGGCCTCAATCAAAGCTTTGGGGCCTTTGTCACTCCCTTTTTGGTAAGTGGAAGTTTTATCGAAGGGGACAGGGAGAATCACGATTTTAGAGGAAGTACGGCTGGCATATGGATCGGGTAGACCTGCATATCTGCCTGCGATGCCGTGTCCTTGTCCAATGGGTAGATTTTTTTTCATCACACGATCAAGTAGGTATAACTTTCCAAAGATTGTTTAAATTGCTTTTTAATTTGTGCCGATTCAGCGGCGGAGATGCGATGCGTTTTAAGGGAACGTTCGATCAATTCGTGCAACTGTGTCATCATCTTTTCGGTATTGAATTGGACGTAATGGAGAACCTCTTCAATGGTGTCACCCTCGACGAGGCGCGACAGTTCCCACTCGTCGTCTTGCCCTAATTCGGCATGCACTACATTTGTATCGCCAAAAAGGTTATGCAATCCACCGAGGATCTCCTGGTAAGCACCCACGAGGAAAATACCCACATAATAGGGCTGGTTACGATATTCATGGAGGTTAAGGTAAGGGTAGGGGTCGGGATCTCCAATAAAATTATCGATTTTGCCGTCGCTATCGCATGTCAAATCGGCAAGCACAGCACGATGAGCCGCTTCTTCGTTGAGGCGATGGATGGGCATGACGGGAAAAAGATGGCCAATAGCCCAAGAATCTGGTAACGACTGGAAAACGGAAAAATTGCAAAAGTAGGTATCGAGCAGAAGATGATCTAAAGTAGAGAGTTCTTCATAAGCCTGAGGGAGGGCGTGGTAAAGTGTTCGTATCTTGGACAATAGGCGACGCGATTTCTTTTCTGCATAAGCTCTTTCGTATAAAGAGAGTTTGCCGTGAATAAACTCTTCCAAAATGCGCTCTTTTA
>JBIOXR010000006.1:0-6893 GCA_044869735.1 Chlamydiales bacterium | reverse complement strand
TCCAGAGTCAGTCGTTTCTCGTGCACGGCATGTAACAACAGAGGCAATAGTGTCTCCAGCCCGCTCACGCCAGAAGGAGCCTTTCCATACCCCATATTTTTCTCACTCAATAGATGAGGAGCATGGTCTGACCCGATAGTATCAACGACTCCTTCTTCAATGGCCTCCCAAAGAGCTTCATTGTCCTTGAGCTGTCGCAAGGGAGGGTTTACCTGGACGAGTGTCCCTAAAGTTTCATACGAAGTTTCGTTGAGGTATAAATGGTGAGGAGTGACTTCGACAAAAAGGGAACACCCTTGCTTTTTTGCCTGCTTGGCCAATTCAATTTCCTCTTTAGTCGAGACATGCAAAAGGTAGAGGTTCGCTTTTGTTTTGAGGGCAAGCTCGATGGCTCTCTCCGTGGCTTTTATGGCTGCTTCTCGCGATCGGACTAACGAATGGGTAGAAGGTGCAAGATTCTCTTTATAACGCTTTTTCCCTTCATGAATTAACTCTTCATCTTCAGCATGGACAGCCACCACTTTTCCAGCTTTTGCAGCTTTTTCAAATGCCTCTTCAAAAAGGGAACGATGGAGGCACAGGTCATTGGTGCTACACCCCATGAATATCTTTAAACCAATCGACTCTTCCCCCATTTTATCGATCTCGTTTAGATGGCGATCGTCCGCACCCAAATATAGGCCATAGCGAAGCGGAATACCGGCATGGGCTAGCTGTGAGGCAATCGTGGCATGTTTAGACTGTAACCGCTCGATTGTCACGCCTGAGGGTATGGTATTGGGCATATCAAAAACAGTCGTGATGCCCCCACGGATTGCTGCCCTACAACCACTTTCCCAAGTTTCCTTGTGTTCTCCACCAGGAACTCTAAAATGGACGTGGGGGTCGATGAGGGCGGGGAGAAGAAGGAGGTGGGAACCATCGAAGATCTCTTCTTCCGAAGAGGGGTAAGTAAGTGTCGCCCTATTACCTTCTAAATTGAGAACATTTTCAATGACTATCATGGAAGCTCTTCTCGCAGAATAAGCAGGTCAAAAGGACTTTCCCTTGTTTCTTCACCTCAAATATGGACTCTGTCTTTTCATGATGGGTGATACAACGGCGATTGGGGCAAGAAAAAATCCCTTCAATTTTTTGTGGGAGTTTGACTTTAAACTTTTTGACCACCCGATAGTCTTCGATGATATTCACAGTTGCATTTTGAGCAAGAACAGCTACAAGACCTAATTCTTTTTCGCTCAGTAGGCGCCCCTCGACTTTGATGAGGTCTTTTTCCCCCATAGAATCACTAGGTAAATTAAATCCTACAGTGACTCTTTCTTTAAGCAAATGAAGGTGTGTCAGAAGTCGGACTCCTACCCCACTGGGGATATGATCGATGACGGTTCCATTTTCAATGGCTGCAACGGAAAGGCTTTTCGTCGTCATCGTGACCCCTCGAGTAAAATTTTAATCAGCGCTGCTCTTACATAGATCCCGTTCTTTGCCTGAGAGAAATAGGCGGCGTAAGGAGTGGCATCGACAGAGCGGTCGATCTCTTCCAATCGTGGAAGGGGATGGAGAATTTTCAGTTCTCTTTTGCCCATCTGTACGAGCTCCTCCGTGACGCGAAGCAACGGCTTTGTTTGTTCATACTCTAACCTGTCGGTAAAACGCTCCTCTTGAATGCGAGTCATATAAAGAACATCGGCACGTTCTATGACCTCTTCAAAGCTATTGTGGAAAGAGAAAGGCGTCGAACTTCCACGGAGAACTTCGCATACACTCGCTGGCATTTCGAGTTGTTTAGGTGAGACAAAAAAAAGTCGGACATTAAAATGGCGACACGCAAGAGCGAGAGAGTGCACTGTGCGGGAGTGTTTGAGGTCGCCCCCTAGGATGAGATTTAAGCCGTCTAATCGGCCAAATGCCTCTTCGAGAGTAAAAAGATCGAGCAGTGTCTGTGTAGGATGTTCATTGGCGCCGTCGCCTGCATTAATTACCGGTTTATCGGTTGCCCTAGCAGCCAACCGGGCTGCCCCTTCGAGGGGGTGTCTTAGCACGATGAGGTCTGCGTATCCGCCTATGACGCGGATGGTATCAGAAAGCGATTCGCCTTTATCAGTGGAAGTCCCTTTGCTTTCGGAAAATCCTATACATTCACCTTTTAATCTCTTCATTGCAGCTTCAAAGGAGAGGCGAGTGCGCGTGGAAGGCTCGAAGAAACAAAGCCCTAAGATTTTCGATTCTCCAATGCAAGGAAAGGTGGCATTGTTTTTAATTGCTTTGGCCTCTTGCAATAAAAAGAGGATCTCCTCTTTCGAAAGCTCCTTAATTGAGATAAAATCTTTCCTTTTAAACATTATAGGCTCCTTGCCTGATATTCTTGCCATGAACGCGCAGGTCTTTTTCCCAACTTAGGATCGAGAAGGCAGGAGAGGAGGAGATCGGCAACTTGTAAATTTGTCACAAGGGGGATGTTGTGATCGATGGAAGCTCTTCGTATAAGAAACCCATCGCTCATTGCCTCCTGCGTGAGGGCGCGAGGGATATTAATAATGAGATCCACTTGTCTATCGGCAATTGCACTCAATACATTGGGCTCTCTCTCTTCGCTTGCCTTAAAGAGACACCGACTTGCCACCCCTTGACGACTCAAGTAATCGTGAGTCCCAGAAGTGCTGTAGAGCAGCCACCCTTGCGCATCGAGCTGTCTTAGGAGATCGAATAGCTTTGTTTTCTTATCTCCGCCAATGCTCACTAAGATTCTCTTTCCCTGGATCGAATTTTCTGTTGCCAACCAAGAAGAGAAAAAGGCTTCAAATAAATCGCTGCCAAGGCTTGCCACTTCGCCTGTCGATGCCATTTCCACATGAGCGACAGGGTTGGACCCTTTGAGGCGGTGATACGAAAAAAGAGGAGCTTTGACCCCCACAAAATCGAGGTCGATGGTGTTATAGGTTTTGGGAGTGTATTTTTTTAATAGGACGCGCGTGGCTATTTCAATGAAGTTTTGTCCAGTGACTTTAGATACGAAAGGGAGAGAACGCGAAGCTCTCACATTGCATTCGATGACCTGCAGAGCATTATCTTTTGCAATGAATTGGATGTTGAAAGGGCCTGTCAACTCCAAGGCTTGAGCGATATTTTGCATGATCTGTTTGGCACGGCGGATCGTTTCGAGATAGATTCTTTGAGGAGGCAAAACTATTGTGGCATCCCCCGAATGCACACCGGCATTTTCAATATGCTCTGAAATTGCTTCGATAACGATTTTCCCCTTATCGGCGACGGCATCGATCTCGAGTTCTTTGGCTCCCAAAATATACTGGCTGATCACTACGGGATGTAAGGGAGAGACGGCAGAGGCCTCTTCGAGATATTTCTCTAGCATCTCTTCGCTTGCAATGACATTCATCGCAGCTCCAGAGAGGACATAAGAAGGACGAATCAATAGAGGATAGCCTACTTCCTTGGCAAAGGCTTTGGCATTGGCAAGAGAAGAGGCTTCGATCCACTTCGGTTGATCCACGCACAGTTCATGGAGAAGGGTTGAAAACTTTTTCCTATCTTCTGCGCGGTCGATAGATTGTGGGGATGTACCTAAAATGGGGTAACCTGCAAGATGGAGGGGCAAAGCCAAAGTATTGGCTACCTGACCACCAACGGAAACGACGATTCCTTTGGGGGTTTCAAAATCGAAGATATCGGCTAACCTTTCAAAAGTAAGTTCTTCAAAATAGAGTCTTTCTGACTCGTCGTAATCGGTCGATACCGTTTCCGGATTGCAATTGACAATCACCACTTTCTCTCCATGCTCTCGGCACGTCCTAGCGGTGTTGACAGCACACCAATCAAACTCGACTGAAGAGCCAATAGAATAGGGGCCCGATCCGATGACGGCGATGGGTCTTTCTGAAGATGAGTCGATATCATGCTCTTTCCCATGATAGGTCATGTATAAGTAATTGGTTTCAGCCTCAAATTCACCGGCGAGCGTATCAATTTGCTTGATTACAGGAGTAATTCCCCATGAAAGACGTCTATTGCGAATCTCTTTTTCTTCTACTTTTTTCAATTTTGCGATGGCAAGATCGGAAAATCCTTTTTTCTTTGCTTCTACAAGAAGTTCTCTAGTCAGTGGTTGTTCTTTAAGTGTAGTTTCAAAGTTGACTAAGTCGGCGATCCAAGAGCAAAACCAGGGATCAATATGAGAGAGTTCATGCACTTCACGGCTCGTCCCCCCCTCGCGCAAAAACTTTGCAATGGCAAAAAGGCGTCGGTCGGTTGGAAAGGAGATCTCCTCTTTTGGATTTTTGATCTCACCTGGATAATCAAAGAGCGAACTGGCCCCCACTCCTGACATTCTAATGCCTTTCTGAAGGGCTTCAGAGAAGGTCTTACCGATGGCCATCACTTCTCCTACGCTTTTCATTTCCGAACCGATCCTGCGCGAAGAGGCTTTTAATTTCTGAATATCCCACCTAGGAATCTTTACGACGAGATAATCAAGCGCAGGCTCGAAAAAAGCAGAGGTTTTTTTGTTGATTGAGTTTTTTACTTCGAATAATTGTTTACCCAAGGAGAGTTTAGCAGCGACAAATGCAAGCGGATATCCCGTAGCTTTTGATGCTAGAGCGCTCGATCTCGATAAACGAGCATTCACTTCAATGACTCTGTAATCTCCCGTTTGGGGGTGTAGAGCATATTGAATATTGCATTCGCCTATTACTTTGAGATGGCGGATGGTTTTAAATGCGACCTCGCGTAAAAAATGGTACTCTTCATTGCTAAGAGTTTGAGAAGGGGCCACGACGATGCTCTCTCCTGTGTGCACCCCCATAGGATCGAGGTTTTCCATGTTGCACACCGCAACGACGTTGTCAGCACAATCTCTTAAAATTTCGTATTCAATTTCTTTCCATCCGAGTAAGTACTCTTCAATAAGGATTTGAGGTACTTTCGCCAAGGCCTCCTTAGAAACTTTTAAAAGAGCAGTCTCTTCATCGACCTTAGAAGAGCCCAAGCCTCCAAGGGAGTAGCCCGAGCGCACCATTACGGGAAAGCCAATTTCTTTTGCTGCAGCGATTGCTTCTTCAACGGTGTGTGCTGCAAAGCTTTTGGCTGTTTTTACCCCAATTTTATCGAGGGCCATTTTGAAAAGCTTGCGGTCTTCAGTAATTCGAATCGTCTCCACCGAAGTCCCCAAAACTCGTACGCCATATTTCTTGAGAATTCCGGCCTCTTCAAGGGCAAGTCCTAAGTTCAGGGCGGTTTGTCCTCCAAATCCGAGCAAAATGGCAGAGGGGCGCTCTTTTTCGATAATTTGGCTTACGGTTGCTAGATTTAAGGGAAGAAAATAGATACTCTTTTCCACATCGGGATCGGTTTGCACAGTGGCAATATTCGGATTGATGAGGATAGTTTGGTAACCCTCTTCTCGAAGGGCTTTAATTGCTTGGGATCCCGAGTAGTCAAACTCTCCCGCTTGACCGATGCGGAGTCCTCCCGACCCTAAAATTAACACCTTTTCTTTCATAACGAACCTACAAACTCTTCAAAGAGGAAACGCATTTCACGAGGCCCTGGAGAGGCTTCAGGGTGAAATTGCACCGCTGAAAATGGGAATGACTTATGAGTAATCCCCTCTATCGATTGATCGTTGAGATTGCGATACGTCACTTGCCAATTAGAACCTAGACTCTCTTCTTCTACGGCATAACCATGGTTTTGGCTGGTAAGGAAACACCTTCCACTAGCCAATTCCATACAGGGCTGATTCTGCCCCCGATGGCCAAATTTAAGTTTATAAGTTTTTGCTCCGGCTGCAAGAGCTAGAAGTTGTAACCCTAAGCAAATGCCAAAGATCGGCTTTTTCATTTGGAGGGCCTGTCGTAAGATAGCAATCGTCTCCATGCAATCAGCAGGATCGCCAGGACCATTGGATACTAAAATGGCATCGAACGGATCGCGAATGTAATCGTAATTATAAGGAACTCTAATAATTTCGAGATCGAAGGAGAGGAGTTCTCTGAGAATATTCCCTTTCATCCCACAATCGACGAGGACTAACCTTTTCTTTCCCTTTTTTTCGACGACTTTTTCTTTAATAGAGACATCAGCCACAGGGAAAGATCCTGGAGGGACGAAATGACGAGGGAGAGATTCTCCTTGGCGAGCTATGTAAGAGGACATCGTTCCATGAACTCGCAGCCTCTTTGTCAATGCCCTGGTATCCACCCCCGATAGCAAGGGGATATTTTCTTGTTCTAACCAATCGAAAAGAGAGAGAAGGCTTTCTCTATGGCTATAAGATCGGACCGCTTCGGAAACAACAACCCCTTTTGCGTGGATCTTTGTCGACTCCCAACGCTCTTTTGCAGGGACTCCATAATTGCCAATGAGGGGATAAGTAAAAACAATGATCTGCCCAGCATAGGAAGGATCCGTCAACGTTTCGACATAACCGACCATGCCGGTTGTAAAAACAGCCTCTCCAAAAAAAGGCCCCTCTCCCTTTGAAAAGAGCTCTCCCTCAAAACACGATCTGTCTTCTAAAACAAGTACTCCTTTCATGGGCAAAAAAAAAGCCATCCTTTTGGGATGGCGCTATAGTTTAAAACTATCGATTTTCTTCATTGTTGAAGGATCATATCCAATAGCTTATATTTTTTTCAACGCTATTTGCATTTACATCGCACTAGCATGCTATTATTCAAAGGAGTGGCGCTTCGCATAATCGCAATGATAGCGTCTACCCATCCGGGGTGATTTCCTATGGCAGGAAGACGGTGTGGAGAGAGGCCTTTTTCTTTAACGAGAGGCATATAGAGTTGTTCGATTTCAAAAAGTGTTTCGATATGGTCAGAAGTAAAAGAGATGGGAATAAAGACGATATTCTTTTTTCCCTCGCT
>JBIOXR010000005.1:0-4997 GCA_044869735.1 Chlamydiales bacterium | reverse complement strand
GATATAACGGATAAATGTTCCTCGCCGAGTGTCCATAATGATCGGAGTGGTTATGGCTGAATGTGATATAATTAGGAGAAGGAATTTTTTCCAATTTCATCGACGGAGTCATTCTATTGTAAGCCGCGACAGGACCAACTAGGGGAATGGTATCATCGTAATTGGGATCGGTTAGAATCGTGATGGGGCTGCTTTTTTCATCGATTTTGTACTGAATCAACATGGAGGCATGCCCCATGAACTGCAAACTAAATATTCCCTCGACTGGTGAAAATATAGGATCTTCAGGAGCATAGATGCCTGTTTCACATTCTTCAGGAGGTTGCCTACCGATTCCCTTACGAATGTCGTAAATCGAGGTGAGCATATGCGATTGGGCACTATTGTCGCCTTTATAGTTGAGAAATCTTCCACTGCTATCTTTGGCTGGTTTTACGAACTCGAAATCGTATTTATCCGAAAAGGTGCTCTTCCACTGAGAGCGCGACTCTCTTGCTTTTTCTGTTAATTGACCTTCAACGGGGACGTCGACATACCAAACTTTTTTGGATGCGTCTTCAGCTTTTGAATTGTCAATCATGCGTATGAGATTAGAGTAGAGAATTTTATCCTTATCACTCAACTCTTCCCATTTCAAATGTTCATTGGCCCACTTGAAGTTTCCTTTTAAAGTTTCAGGGGCATGATTTTTGGCAAAGCCCCATGATTGTATAAAATTTCTACTTGTAGAGGCCGTTTCAAATTTACCCCATACATCGTTAATTTTTGATGCATCCAAGGGATCTCGAGCAGTTCGTCGGAAGTTATGCCATAAATGTGGTTGTTTACTGCTTGCCTCAACTTCAATCATATTCCCTCAGATGTTAAAGGAATGTAAAGATAAAATATGATAAGGAATATTGTCAACAAGTTCGGAAGAGGAGGGATTTGGTCCCGGGGTTTGGCGGCCATAGGCATCGCAAAACCCTTCAAATCCCCCACGCGAGCAAACCGATTTGCTCGCTCTCTTCCGAACAAGTTCGGAAGAGGAGGGATTTGAACCCCCGATACCCTTGCGGGTATTTCTGATTTCGAATCAGACGCATTCGGCCACTCTGCCACTCTTCCTTATAGATTTTCGTATCGGACTCGAGGAAGTCCTTCGGGATGCTCCTTCTGGAGATATTCGATTAGCTTTTCCCTCACATGGCAGCGAAGGTCGGAGACATCCGAAGAATTCCGCGCACTCACTTCAGCGCGCAATTGGATTGACTGTTCGGTTGCATCCAAAACGACGAGCCGGCATACTCTGCCGTCCCAGAGAGGGGTTTCATGGACAATTTCTTTTAATTTTTCACGCACTTTTTCGACAGAAACGCGTGGATCAACATAAAGTAACACTGAACCAATCAAATCGGTGGTCGATAAGCTCCAATTCTCAAAAGAATTATCGATGAAATAGGAGATCGGCACGACCATGCGCCGCAAATCCCATATTTTTAAGATGACTTGTGTAAGGCTAATCTGTTCAACGACACCACCTACTCCTCCCACCGTCACATAATCTCCAATTTTAACCACTTTGGTCATCGCAATCTGCACGCCCGCCATTAAGTTGAGTAAAATGGGTCTAGCCGCAATACCGAGGGCAATACCGGCAATACCCGCCGAACCTAAAATGCCTACTCCAATGTTTTTGATAGAGGGGAAAGTCATCAAAATGGCGGCAAAGGAGAGGGTGACAATTAAGAAAAGCGCAGCTCGATAGAGAAATTGCACCTGAGTGATCACCGACCGCCTCTCAATTTCAATGAACCCTTCTTTAGGGTAATTTCCTATGTAATGGCGGTAACAGCCTTTGGCAACGGCTGCTAAGAAATAACCTACGGCAGCGATGAGAAATATCTGTAGGATATGGGAGATAACTTTTTTAACATGTGCGTTTAAGGGAAGAAAATCCAAACAGAAAAGAGCGACGAGACCCAATAGAATAAGAAGAGTAGGCTTTTTCACCGAAGAGATAATTCTGCTCGTCAAGCTCCTCTCTTCTCCTGCTTTTCCAAAAATCTTTTCCAAAATAGCAAAAAAAATCCAATACGCAATGAGAGTAGCGACAAAAATAAATAGAAGATAAGAGGATAAAAGAACCCAATCAAACCAGTCTATATTTGTATCCATATTTCCGAGAGGTAAATGATCAATTATAGCACCGCTCTCCTCTGAACGCAAGAGAAGCTATGCTAACTATAGATCATTTTTACGGTCATCCCTCCATCGACGATGAAGTTTTGACCTGTGATGAAAGAGGCTTCGTCCGAGAGCAAAAAGGTGACCATATGGGCAATATCTTCGGGTTGTCCCACCCTACCTACGGGGTGTTGCGCATGGTCCGATTTTTTTAATTTTTCCCGTTGTGTGTGGATCCACCCAGGGCTAATGCAATTCACTCGAATTGCAGGTCCCAAAGTAACAGCAAGCTCGTGCGTCAAGGAGACGAGCCCTCCTTTAGAAGCAGCGTAAGGTTCGCTATTCCCCTCTGACTGCAACGCTCTAGTAGAAGCAATGTTGACAATCGCTCCCCCTCTTTTTCTCAAATGGGGAAGTGCGTATTTTGTACAGAGAAAAGCCCCTGTTAAGTTAGTTCCCAAATAGTCGTTCCATCTCTTCAACGTTATCTGTTCAAAAGAGATTTTTTCATCGGGCAAAAGGCCTGCATTATTCACTAAATAATCGATCCTTCCAAAATGACTCACCGCCTTGCGAATCATCTCTTTTACCGATGCCTCTTTTTTGACATCGGTTTTTACAACGAATACTCTTGGATCCTTCGCCTTTATCCCTGTAATTTCTGCCACCACCACTCGAATGTCTTGCGCCAATAGATGGAGCACAATCTCGGCTCCAATCCCTTTCCCTCCCCCGGTTACAATGGCTACTTTGCTCATATATTCTCAATTTTGATATATAATACATCTTATGAAAAACCCTACTTTTTTTATTCTTACTCTTGTTTCTCTATATCTAAAATGTGAATGTAAGCAAATCGTCTATCAACCTCAATTTAGATGGTCTGATGGAACCTGTACTCAGCAAGGTACCGGAAGTTTCATTCGAGGACCTAAAGGTAAAATATTAGGATTGACAAGCGCGCACTTTATCAATTTTTCCGGCCCCCAATTACTGGAAATCGACTGGCTCGATATGAGAACGAAAAACTCCATTGCTACTTCAATGAAGAGTTGGGGAATGCCAGGACGCGAAGGAAGCTACCATCCTTTGGACCTTCGATCTGATTATTTGCTCACCATCGTGGAAGGAACCATAGATCCTCAAAATATACTCGAGCTCGATGAGGGCAATTCCATCGCAGGGGAGAGAGTTTGGTTCCCGAATAAGACTCCCTTAGGGTGCGAATTAATAGAAGGAAGCATCACAGAAGTTGCAGAGACACACCTACTAGTTACTTTAGATACAACAATCGATTTACAATCGCGCAGCGGTACACCCATTATTAGTCAAAATAGCGGCAAAGTGGTTGGAATTCTCACTGGAGGTGGGAATCATCTTCTCTATCTAGCCCCTAGCTCTAATATCTACAAAGCCATGGTAGAAGCTCACTCATTCCCTCTACTCAAAGACGTGATTGGTTCGAATCCTACCTCTTCCGAAAAATAGCCATGGCTATTTTTGGGAAGAGAGCAAGCCGCGGTGCGGCTTGCGAGTAGGATTCGAAGCCCAAGCGTTTAGCACTTCTCTTGAAGCTCTTGCTCGATTTCCTCAACCGTGGGCAGAGATCCTTTGAAGTTCTCAGGGAGAGACTCGAGAATTGCTGTTTCGTATTCCGAAATCCCAATTGGTTTATTGATGTCGCGCAGGGCATATTCGACAACGACTTTATCCTTTGTCTTGCAAAGGACCAAACCGATAGTTCGATTGTCGCCAGGTTGTCGAAGTAAATCATCGATTACTGATAAATAGAAATTTATTTGACCAGCATCTTTTGCAGTAAATTCCTTTGTCTTGAGCTCCACAACGACAAAACAGCGCAATTTTAAGTGATAAAACAACAGGTCCACTGGAAATTCTTTATCACTCACTTTTAGAGGATATTGACGACCTACAAAAGAGAATCCCGCGCCTAGTTCTAATAGAAATTTTTGAATATGCTCCAAAAGACCCTCTTCCAGTTCTTTTTCATCAAATTTCTCTCTTAAAGCCAGAAAATCAAAACAATAAGGATCCTTCAACGTCTGCTGGGCCAAATCGGATTGCAAAGAGGGAAGAGTATTCTGAAAATTGTTGAAGGCCTTCCCTTGCCGTTTATGTAGACCACTATCCAACCAATGGAGAAGAACATTTCGGCTCCATCCATTTTCGATTGTTTTATTCGCATACCAAAGCCTTTCTTCCATTGTCTCAAGCTTTTGAAGGAGAAGGATATTGTGCCCCCAGGGAATTTGGGCAACAACCTGTTGGCTAATTTTAAAATCAGGGTATGCTTTGGAAATTTGGCCAACAAGCTGTTGGCTAATTTTAAAATCAGGGTATGCTTTGGAAAATTGAACCATATATTTAATATTTGTTAGTGAAAATCCCTTCATTTCAGGAAGTGAGGATTTGAGATCACTTGCCAACTTTTCAACTACTTTAGTTCCCCAGCCCTCATCCTGTTGCTTTTTACCTACAGCAGAACCAATCTCCCAATAAAGAGTTATTAGCTCGCGATTGACAGCTATAGCAGCTTTCATCTGCGACGAAAGAATGCGATCTTTTATCTCTTTAAGAAAGGTTGTATACTCTTTTGGGATAACAGATTGTTCAATAGTACTCTCAGACATTGCAGTCACCATGGAAAAAAAGAAAAAAATTCTGCACTGTCAAGTGGTTTTTTTCTATACAATTTTCAAAAAATCTTCTTTCTGAACAGTTTTATGGGGGGAAAAGAGAAGGCAAGCTTGAGGGGCTCCCGGCCCTCGCTCTACGCTTGGGCTTCGAATCCTACCTCTTCCGAAAAAAAA
>JBIOXR010000004.1:0-11169 GCA_044869735.1 Chlamydiales bacterium | reverse complement strand
TCGGCACGAGAGCCTCCAGGGAAAAGATGTAGCGCTACTTCCCTTTTTTTTGAGGAAGTGGAAGGGAGAACAATGCGGGGATGGTGAGTGGTGGGAAGAGATAACGAACGTAAAAGATTGCGGTAATTCTCCACCTCGTGGATGGTCGAAGAGTGGGGAATGGTGCGATCGTAGAGGAAGTGGCGATATTGATGCTTGGTATGATACCCAAGGGTATAACAAGAGCGGGAAAAAAAAGTGAAAAGAGCATTGATTCTCGGCCATGGATCGCAGTCCATCCAGAGTGAAAAAGAGCTTTTGCGGATCTTCTGGAGAGCTTTTAAGGGAGAAGCGATAGGCAGTGGCACTACCTCGATGCCCTCGATGAGTTTTCCCATTTCGTAGTTGCTCTGTCCGGTAAAAAGAGTGATTTTTTTTTCTGGATAGGCGCGTTGAAGATCGTAAATAATCGAGCTAAGAAGGGTGGTATCGCCGATGCCTGCTGTTTTCAAAAGAGCAATGGTATCGATCGAGGGAAAAGGGCGCTTTTTTTTGAAAATAGAAAGGCCTAGAACCAGAGGAATACCGAGATAACGGTCTAAAAAGCGAAGTAAACTATTGCCTCTTTCACGCACGAGGGTGCGTCTTATCGTAGGTTTCTTTTTTAAACTTGGGTGAGACATGGGTGTAAATAGTAGTCGTAGTGAGGGATGAGTGGCCTAAAAGAAGTTGGATTGTTTTTAGATCCATCCCATTTTCAAGCCAATGGGTAGCAATTGTGTGGCGGATAGTATGAGGAGTGATCTTGCCCACCAGACCGCTTTGAGTCAAGTATTTGTCGAATTTTCGATCGACAGAGCGGGGAGAAAGGCGCGTCCCATTTTTGTTGAGAAAAATCGCTTCTTTGTCTTTTGCAGCCGTGTGTTCTTCACTATTCTCCTGGCGCTTGGGGTCTTCGAGATAGCGCACGAGCCAATCTGCAGCCGATTTGGTAATGGGGAGAAGCCGCTCCTTATTTCCCTTCCCAAGAATGCGTAGAGTAAGGGTTTTTAAGTAGAAATCGCCAATATTCAAAGCCACAAGTTCGCTCACGCGTAGTCCAGAGCTATAGAATAACTCCATGATACAGCGATCGCGTAGCCCAAGATAGGAAGCGAGTTTTGGCTGATCGAACAATTTGAGTACTTGTTCGTAAGTCAAAGAAAGAGGAAGGCGTTTATCTAGGCGAGGGCTCGAAATCTCGTCAAAGGGATTAATCGCAACGATTTTCTCATTCTTGCAATATTCGAAAAACATCTTTAAGGCTGACAGGCGCCTGACGACAGTTGTTTTAGAAAGTTGGTATTTGTCTAAAGCAACGAGAAATTGTCGGATCGTTTTTCTGTCGACTAGGTTCAGATGGAGAAGAGCATCATTTTTTTTATTTCTCTCTTCATAAGAAGCATGATGAGAAATTTTCTCAGCTTTGTCCTCTGCAGGCAATCCCAAGAGCTCCTCTTCAATGAAATTTTTTAGGCAATTGAGATCGATCGCATAATTGCGAATGGTGTGAAGCGACGCCTGCTTTATCACTTGCAGATGTTCTAAAAACTTATAAGCCGAGCGGATCATAAAGTTATCTTGCTATAGTAAATACCTTGAAGTCTTCGGCAGCGTAAGTGTTGGGAAAAATAGGACGCGCCTCTTTTTCAAACGCTGCAGGGTCGGGATAACGTGCAGAAAAGTGAGTGAGAACCAGCATTCCCACTCCAGCTTCTTTGGCGATGAGAGCTGCTTCTCTGGCTGTAAGGTGGCCATGTTTCTCTGCCAGGTCGTGATGGTCTTCGAGATAGGTACTTTCACAAAGAAGAAGTTTTGCTCCTCTTGCTATTTCAATAGCATTCTTGCAGAAACGAGTATCGCTGACAATTGCTACCGTGTCGCCTTTTTGCATGTAACTTACCTCGTCGAGATACACTTTTCTTCCACCCACGACGATCTCTTTTTCTTCTTCTAATGTGCGGACGAGGGGACCTCGGATGCCGAGTTGCGCTAATTTTTCTTTAAAGAACTTTCTCTTATCGGCTTCGGTAATGCGCCAAGCTAGATTGTCGACGCCGTGGCTAAGCCATGCAGCCTCGAGGGTAAATTTGGAATCGCGGAAAACGAGTCCATCCGATACGACAGGATGTTCCACCACTGTGATGGCCTCCTTGTAAATAGTGCCATACCGAAGGCGTTTGAAATACTCTTCGCCACTCGCAGGGTAATAACAATGGATGGGGTGTTCGACTTTGTCGAGGTTTAAACGCATGAGCATGGAACCCACCCCTAAGCAATGGTCTCCATGAAAATGGCTGACTAATAAATAGGTAACTACGGTAGGAGGAATATTCGCAAAAATAAATTGTCGTTGGGTGCCCTCTCCGGGATCAAAAAGAAAGCCTTCGCCATTCCATCGCAGTAGATAGGCTCCATGATTCCGCTGGCGAGTAGGTTGCTGACTTGAGCATCCCAAAATGACGAGTTCGCGTAGTGACATGAATAATTAGAAAAAAATTGAAGCGGAAAAAACAGTATAAATAAAAAGAAGGTTTTTGAACAGAAATACCCTCTAAGGGGGCCCCCCTGAGAGGGGGGCATTTCATACTAATCGTCTTTGTCGCTTTCTTTGTCTGCGTCTTTTGGTGCCCCTTCTTTACTGCTTTCTGGACTCCCCATAACATCAACTTTAATGCCATGTCCTCCTCTTGGACTCTCTTTTGGTTTTGTTCCAGTTCCTCCAGAACTGAAAGGTTGATCGGCGGCTTTTGCTTTTTTAATTTCTTTGTGAGATCGGACTCTAGTGATGATGAGTGCAACTACGTCCGCTCCTGTCGCAACTCCTCCAGCAGCCGCACCTCCCAAAATAATGAGACTGCCTGTAAACCCAATGGGTATAATATTGAAAAATGCTAAAGCTCCGATACCTCCCGCTGCCACACTTCCTGTGGCTAGAACAACTGGAGTCGCCCGTTTTACCCAAATTGCTACTCGGTGAGGCTGAGGCTCGCCTTTTACTAATTTAAGCTTCCCGTTTTCTCTTTCATAATCTTTATGTAATGGATTGACTGTATTAAATGCTGTTTTGGCTAGAAAGCCACCAAAGCTGACTACATCTTTGACTCCCATAGAATTCTCCTTATATTGTTTAAATCTTAAGGATGATCCCTTAAGAAATTCTTATCCTATTGCAAAGAGAAGATAAATAAAAAGTAAATTTTTTAACAAGATTATTTTTTATGACGGTGATTTAGGGAGAAAAATGGGAGTCGCCCTAACACGTAACCAACTAGAGCGCCAGTTAAATGAGCTGTGTTTGCAATAGGAATTGTAACAGAAGATCTCCCCCATAATTGCATTCCAAAAAAAATGAGTTGCAAGAGGAAAATTCCAAAAACGAAGACCCCAAGAAAAATCATGGTGGTTCGATGGAGAAGATAGCCTTCCCAAGGAGCTTTTTGTTGTCTGGCAAGAATGAATCCTGCAAGCGCGCAGACTATGCCTGAAAGGCCCATGAAAAAACTGCCGCTCATGAGGTATTGAGCCGTATTTGATGCGATGCCCGTGATTAAAAGCAGCAACACATAGCGCCAACTTCCCAATCTCCATTCAATTTGATTACCTAACATGATAAACCAAAGAAGGTTGAAGAAAATATGCAGAAGATTGAAATGTAATAGAGCAGGAGTAAATACTCTCCAGATTTCACCTTGGCGAATCTTCTCGAACATAGGTCCGCTATATTTCAAGGGAAAATCGGAATTGCGGAAATGGAGGACAATGCGTTCATAAATTCCAGTCCAATAGGGGGTACGCTGTATGCGTTCAATGAGACTCTGTGCTTCAGGAGAGGGTGGAATGTTGGCTTCTATGTCTTTAGGTGTAAAAATTTTTAGAAGTTGATCGCGCAGTTGGAAATAGAGAGGGTAATCATAGAGGAGCCTTTGATCGATCGGTGCAAGTATAGGAGCTTGGGACACACCAGGTATTCCTGGGGGAGCTAAATTCTGCCGCCCCATGATGGCCCAAAAGAATAAAAGGACCGTAGAAAAAATGATAAAAAGAGAAATTTTTCCGTAGGGAGCGTTGGAAAATGTACTTCGACGTCTTGATGAAGGGGCCGATCTTTGCCCTTCCTCCTTTTCTTCACTCTTTGCTGAAAAAGAGGTGACCGTTTCGGAATAGATCCCATCGCTCGGGTTTTTTTTATACTTATCGAACAGTTGAGAAGCTTGCTCTACTTGATCTTCGTCGTAGATCCATAGGCGGAAGCCTCCAGTGGTTGCTTCTATTTCATTATCAATCCCTTTTGATTTAAGAAAGGAAGAAAAAAGAGAGGGATCGAGATCGGAAGAGAGAGTGGTCAAAAGCCGCATAAAAAATCAGGTTAAGTTTTTTATCTTTTTTATGACCTGGCTAGTGGAGAGTCCATCGATGCGAGGGACGAGATGTATCCTTCCTCCTCCTGCCACCACGGTCTCTTTCTCTATAGAGTTTTCCCCATATTCTTGCCCATTGACATGAACATGAGGTGCGATTTTTTTTAGCAGCTCTCTAGGATCGGTCTCTTCAAACCAGGTGAGGTAATCGATAAAGGAAATGGCACTTAACATCTCAAGGCGATACTCCAGGGGAATAATAGGTCGATCTATACTTTTATATTTTTTTACAGAAGCGTCTGAATTCACGGCCACAAAAAGCACATCGGCAACCTGTGCTGCTTCAAACAAAATGAATAAATGTCCCGCATGTAAAAGATCAAAAGAGCCGTTAAGGGTAGCAATGGTTTTTCCTTCCTTTTTTAAGGCAGCCACTTTTTCTTCGATCAAAGGGGGCGGAATGATCTTGGATCTGCTAAATTTTTTCCACCTGAAGGCGGGATCAGTAGAGTTCTCGGAAGGCAATGGGAAGTACTTGGTCATAATGTTCCACGAAATGGACCTCGACATCTTCCTTCAGATAGGGAGGAAGTTCGTCATAATCTCGCAAGTTATCTTGTGGAAAGATTAAAATTTTGAGGCCGGAGCGTTTAGCTGCAATGAGTTTTTCTCGGATACCACCCACTCCTAATACCTTGCCTGTTAAAGTGAGTTCCCCCGTCATGCCAAGGTCTGTTATTACAGGAGTATCCAAGAGAAGAGAAAGGAGAGCCGTGACCATAGTGATCCCTGCTGAAGGGCCATCTTTGGGAGTAGCTCCTTCGGGAATATGGATATGGATTTGCGATTTTTCGAAGAAAGTGTATCCAGGTGCATATTTGTGAATCGCACTATGCAAATAACTCCAGGCAATTTGCGACGATTCTTTCATCACATCGCCTGCGAATCCCGTGAGCTTCATTTCAGTTTTATCTGCTGCCACCTTGATCGCTTCGATATAGAGCGTTGCTCCTCCATGGGAGGTCCAAGCTAAACCCGTAGCCACTCCAACAGGGGTGACTTCATAGAAGCGATCCGTTAGAAAAATGGGTTTCCCAAGGTATTCCACGACCTTATCTTTATTGATCCACTGGCGCACAGTTTTTCTTCTTTTCCCACTTTGTTCCGCTCGTACAATCTCCAGGGCCACTTTGCGCAAGATTTTTTTGATGTTGTTTTCGAGACTGCGCACTCCAGCTTCTCTGGCATATCCGTTGATGATGGCACGTAGTGCATCGACGGAAAACCCTACTTCATCGCTAGTGAGTCCCATTTGTTTTCTGTGCTTGGGAATCAGATATTTCTTTGCAATTTGCACTTTCTCTTCCATGATGTAGCCAGAGAGACGCAGAATCTCCATGCGGTCGATGAGAGGTTCTGGGATAGTGTCGATGATATTGGCGGTTACCACGAACAAGACATTGGAAAGATCACAACGCACATCGAGGTAATAGTCGAGGAAATCGCGGTTCTGTTCGGGATCGAGCACCTCAAGTAGGGCGGAAGCAGGATCCCCGTGGAAAGAGCCTCCCATTTTGTCGATCTCGTCGATCATAATGACGGGGTTCATCGTTTGCGTTTGTTTCAAGGCCTGGATCATTTTTCCAGGCATGGCGCCGATATAAGTGCGGCGGTGCCCTTTAATCTCGGCCTCATCTCTCATGCCGCCCACCGAGAAGCGGTAAAATTTCCGATTCAAGGCGTGGGCGATGCTCCTACCGATACTAGTTTTCCCCACTCCAGGAGGTCCTACTAGGCAAATAATGCTCCCTTTCAACCCTCCCGAGAGTTTTCCCACGCCGATCAATTCGAGGATTCTTTGCTTAATTTCATCTAGGCCGTAATGGTCTTTTTGCAAGATAGCATCGGCTTTTCTTAAGTCATGGCGTTCTTTGCTGTTGATCCCCCAAGGGACAATCGTAAGCCAATCGAGGTAATTGCGGCAGACAGAATACTCAGCCGAAATGGGCTCAAGGGAGTTGAGCTTTTCTAATTCGTCTTGGATCGTTGGCATCACTGTAGCGGGCACTTTCCGCTTTTTAAGCCGCCCCTCGAATTTTTCTGTGTCGATCGATTTCTCTTCTTTTTCGATGCCGAGCTCTTTCTTTATCGTTTTGAGCTGTTCGCGCAGAAAAAATTCTTTCTGAGTTTTGGTGATATTTGCTTCGATCTTTTGATTAATGCTACTTTGAAGGCGCGAAAGATCGAGTTCTTTCTTTAAAAGAAGAAGAGCTTTATCGATGCGCTCTTGCAAACTAAAAGTCTCTAAGACTGCCTGCAGCTCCTCGCGCGTCGCTGTTGTGAGAGCCACTGCAAAGTCAGCCAGCTTGCCCGGCTCGGTGAAGTCGCTGTGACCAAGAAAGACTTGGAGCTCCTCTTTAAAAAGAGGATTGAGTTTGAGCAATTCTTTGATGACGGTGATGATATTAATAGCATAGGCCTTCAGTTCATCTGTCACTTGCTTTTCATCGGGATGGTAAGCTACTTTGGCTCTGAGATATTTCCCCTTTATGGGCCCGAGGAGTTCAAGCCTCTCCTCCATGTTAAACACTACCTGCGCGCCTCCCCCTTCGAGGGGCATAATGCGCAAGATCCTCCCTAAAACACCCACATCATAGAGATCTTTTAGCCCTATTTTGTAGATGTTAGCGTTCTCTTTTTTTGTGAGGACCAGAGCAACGAATTTCTGTTCGGATTTGGCAATATTTTTTAAGACCTCATAATAAGCTCCCGGTTCGATGACAATGGGAGCTGCCATACCAGGAAAAAAAGGACGCCTATTGAGAGGAAGAACATAAAGATCCTCAGGAAGTTTGGGGAGGGCTTCAAGGGCTCCCTTTTCAGCAGCTTCTTCCATCGAAGAATCGACTTCCGACTCAAATGCTTCTTTGGAATCTTGCGATTCGGGTGAAGAGGACAATTTTCTTCCTTTGTAAAAAGAATTAATTGCTGAATTAAGTCGGTCATCTTAACATTAGATGCCAATACATGGGAAGAATAAAGGTAGAGGCAAAAATAAAATAAAAAATTTACCATGAAACTTCTTGTCATCGATACCAGCACGGAGAGAAGCATTGTTGGCCTTGTGAATCAAGGCACAGTACTTGCTGAAAGAGCCCTTCCTTTTGGTTTGCGTAGTTCATCTTACCTCGATCAAAATATAGAGGCTTGTTTCCAAGAGGCGGGTCTTGTTCTTGCTGAAATAGAAGGGATAGGTGTTGCCACGGGACCGGGCTCCTTTACAGGAATCCGCATAGGGGCGGCTTTTGCCAAAGGGCTTGCTTTAGCTCGCCAACTGCCACTCTTTGGATATTCGACATTGCGTGGCTTTATCTCGCCTTATGAGGGGAATTTTGCTTCTATCATTGAAGCTAACAGACAAGGAGTCTACTTACTTCTCCAAGAGAGAAGAAAAGGGGAGATTACTATTCAAGGCCAGGAACAATTTATTAATTTTACAGATTTAAAAGATAAAATAGCTAGTTGCCGTTACCTCATTACGCCATCGCTCAGTAGGTTGGTAGATAGTTATCCACACGATGGTTGGCTCGAAAAAGCCCCATCGATGGAGCATATTGCCATGCTTTTAACTAAAGAAAAAGCGCATACTTCTCTACAACTGCGCTATATGCTGCCGGAGCTTATGTCGAAAATAGCGTAGTCTTCAACTATTTTATATTTGAGGTCGGGATATTGTTTTGATAAATGGTCGCCTACATCGTCCCAAAGAGAAGAAGTATCAAAATCAACAGCCAATTTTGCTTTTAAAGAAATTTTAACTTTGCTTTTTGGCATGACCCAAAAAGAAAAAAATGAGCCTTTAGTATAATAGCCTTCGTTAACAACATTGTTTTGTATGTCTGTTAAGTGATCGTCGATATCTTGGTATAGCTCTTCCATAGAAGCAGGTGAAATTTTTGCCTCTTCACTTTCAGAATGTTCAGTTTCATCCGGATGAGAGACGGAAAGTCGGCTTGCCACCCGGACCTGCCTTACCATAAAAATAAAAAATCCAGTGGTCGCTACAGATAGAACTACCCCGGAAGCAGTAAATGCGATACCACCTGGTAAGGTAAGATGAGCAAGAGAGCCTAACGCTCCAGGTAGGGGAACTCCCTTAACAGCACATAGAGAAAGTATACCTATGATAAAAA
Organism: Chlamydiales bacterium; assembly: GCA_044869735.1. Classification (GTDB taxonomy): domain Bacteria; phylum Chlamydiota; class Chlamydiia; order Chlamydiales; family JAAKFR01; genus JBIOXR01. The sequence continues at coordinate 2,597 of JBIOXR010000004.1, read as the reverse complement.
GGGCAGAGGAAATGCCGACTCCTCCAAGAGCAACTCCTCCCGTGGCAATAAGTATAGGTCGTGCTCCTAGACGTTCTACTAGATTAGGCATTCTTAATCTTCCTTCTTCTCAAATCCAAAAATAAAAGCATCAAAGTTTGTTTTACAAACATCGTCGGAATAATTTGTTTTTAAATGGTTAAAAACGCCATTGGTTAATTCAGTTCTTGTCGTATCTTTTAAAATAAACTCTCTTTTTCGCCCAATGAGAATGTCATTATTATGGCTTGATTCATAAATAGAGAGGTATAATTTATTCTCAAAATGCCGCATGGTGGCATAAAAAACATTGTGTTTCTTAAGGAAATCCATATCTCCACGCTGTTCTACAAACGCATCCAATTGTTGATAGAGATCTTCAAGAGAGATTTCTTTAAGAGAGGAAGTGTCAATTTCTAGATTCTCAGAAATCCCCTCGCTTTGAAGTTGTGGTGTCGGTTTAACTGATCTTAAGATAAGAATAAAAAGTCCACTCGATAATAAAATTCCCGCCGATCCCCCGGCTGTCAATGCAATGCCACCACCCAAGCCAAAGGCTTCTAATGAGGCATACCCCACAGGAAGGATTCCGCTAATATTAAGTAGAACAAGCACACCCACGACTATGGAAGTGATAGAAATAGCCCCAGCTCCTGTGAAAACAGCCCCTGAAGTCAATAAGATGGGCTTAGCTCCAATAGTTTCGACGATATGTTGCATTGGCTTAGGTATTGTCTTCCTTTATTTTTGCAAAAGTTAAAATGATAGAATCCTCGTCATTATTTCTTGGCGTCACAGTACATGAATGTTTGCTATTTATGTGTTCAATCAAACCATTCATAAATTCATCGAAAGTTGTGTTTTTTAGAATTATAGTAGTATCGGGATCCTTAAAGTCGAGGATATGAAGGTGGCCATTTTTGTAGATGTGATTGCACGTAATGAAGATTCGGTTCTCGGGCCAATCTGAAAGGTAGAAAAAATTTGATTGAAGGGTTGCTCTCGGTTCTAGATTCCGTAAAGTTTTCAAATCTGTATCAAATGCAGAATAGATCGTTTCGAGAGAAGCGGTGTTACCCTCTTTTTCTTCTTCCGTTTCTTCAACTTCTTGCTCTTCTTCAACAGATGCTTCGAATTTTAAAACGAGGCGTGCATCGCCTTCCTTTCTTTCTTTTATTTCGCACTTGTAATTGTTTCTTATGTGTTCGGCCAAACCGTCCATAAATGCATCATGAGTAAGCTCTAGAGGAATCTGTTTTGACGGTTTGTCGCCAAGACAAAGAAAGTTGTTTTTATTGATTCTACCGAAAATGGTTATACAGATATGGCTTTGAGGCCAGATTTCAATTCGGAAATAATCTGCATTGTAATCATTCTCGGGAGGAAGTTTCCGCGCAGCTTCCAAATCCTTATCAAATTGGGCGTAAATTTCTTCGAGAGAAGAGGGGTTGCCTACTTTCTTTTCTTCAACTTCCTTTATCACAACCCTCTTTTCAGAAACACTCTCTCCACTTGGTCGAGTTTGCAGTGCGCTGCGGACACGCGTTGCCATAAAGACAAAAAAGCCTGCAGAAGTGAATAAACCGATAGGGCCAGCAGCAGTAAAGACGATACCACCTGCAACACCAAGAGAGGCCAAACCATTCGGAAGTACGCCCGTTGCCGCGAGCAGTGTGAAAAATCCAACAGTAAAAGAAGCTGTAGAAAGGGTAGCGCCTCCCAAAGAGAGAGCTCCTGAGCCCAAGAGAGTAGGCTTTGCTCCAATAGTTTCGATGAGATGTTGAATAGGTTTAGGCATTATCTTCACTATTTTTAAAGTTTAATATTAATTGCTTTATTCCCTTGGGGATCCCTATTCCAGGATAAGTTTCGTTTGACTGTTCTATGCGCCCGTTCATGATATTTTTCTCCATTTTTATCCCACGTCTTTGAGGTATGCATCGATTGCTGCTTTTGTATGAAAATCGGGATCAAAATCAGTTGTGGAAGGGTGAGGAGTATTACGTACGCATATTGCCATGAAGGCGAAAAAGCCCGCTGAAGCGAGGAAGCCGATAGGGCCAGCAGCAGTAAAGACAATGCCGCCGGCTAAGCCAAGAGAGGCCAAACCATTCGGAAGCACGCCCGTTGTTGCAAGAAGAGCAAAAAATCCAACAGCAAAAGAAGCCGTAGAAAGGGTAGCGCCTCCCAAAGAGAGAGCCCCTGAGCCTAAAAGGGTTGGCTTTGGCCCAATAGTTTCGATGAGATGTTGGATGGGTTTTGGCATACTAATTACCTCTATACACTCTTTTCTTTGCACTTATTCAATGCATACGTTCTTTAAATTCTACTATGGAGATAGTGGATCGATATTTATTACGAGCGATAATTCTATAACCATAGATAGTGTGGTCATCTATGTGATCAAAAAGCCTTTCCATAAATTCTGGCAGGGTAGTGTCCTTTAGAATCACATGAGAATCTCGATTTCCAAGCTGAAAATCGTCTCCTACCATTACGTAGTTAATTGTTATGTGGAGAGACCCGGTCAGCGTTTGAGTAAAATTGAAATAAGGTGTTTTTTTTGTTTCTTCATGACG
>JBIOXR010000003.1:0-20831 GCA_044869735.1 Chlamydiales bacterium | reverse complement strand
TGAAGCTTCTTCCTGTTCTATCTGAAATGATCCGCCAAAAAAGGATTCCTCCTGCACTCCTTTTTTCGGGCCCGCGAGGTAGTGGCAAAAAGAAAATGGCCCTGGCGTTTATTAAAGAGGTGTTGGGTGATTCGGAGGGAAGGAAAATTGAAGCAAGCACCCACCCCGATGTGCACCACTACTATCCAGAAGGGAAGGTAGGGCTGCATTCTATGGAAACCATGCGCTCACTTTGCAACCAAGTTGCCCTTCGTTCTTTTGCGAGTGACTGGAAATTTTTTATTATCCACGAAGCAGAGAGAATGCTCACCTATTCGAGCAATGCCCTTCTTAAAACTTTGGAAGAACCGCCTCCCCACACTTGCCTTATTTTGTTAACCACACAAGCGGAGAAACTATTACCTACTTTACTTTCTCGGTGCCAGAAGGTCTCTTTTATACCTTCGCTAGAAAGGAAAGAGAGCGAATCGGAAAAGCAGTGGAGAGAACTCCTCGAGCGGCCCCAACGCTTCCCTCAAGGATGGCAAGCGATAGAAAAAATTGTTGCTCTAGCCGAACAAGAAAAACATGAGAAGAGTACTCCCTATGAAAGAGAATTTGCACTCCTTGATCTTTTCCATGCCCACTTCCATCAGATGCATGTAAATAACCCAAGCCGCCTAGCACCTTTAGCGCGCGAAGTTAGTAAAGCACGACTTGGCATTGAACGGTCGATGAAACTAAATATCGTTCTGGAGTATCTCTATTTAAAATCGATCGGGTCTTAGAGACGATGCATAAGAAAGCGACTCAGGCTGGATATGGTAGAAGGCGGAATCTCATGACCACCTTCAAAAGCATGCAGATGCCCCTCCAAGCCATTAGAAGTTAGAAGATGTTCCAGTTTCACTGCATAGGGAAATGGTAGAATAGGGTCATTTTTGCCATGGCTTTGGAAAAAGTGCATACCCGCTTGATGAGAAGCTAGGCGCATCCACCTTTTTTCATCGACCAGGGTGCCCGATAAAATGATGAGGCCAGCAAGCTTATCTACGGCAGAAAGGGCAATATCGGTTGCAAGGACTGCCCCTTGACTAAATCCTCCAATAAAAAGCTTTGATAGCGGAATATCGAGTTCCGCTATCAATTTTTCCCCTAAAGCTTTTGCTTGAACGAGCTCTTGAGGAAAAGTAAGGAATACGCTCTCCCATTCTTTTTTTTGGATAGCCTGCTGGATCTTTTCAAAGTCGATATGGAACCATGCCTTTCCAGTATAGCCACCCCCGAGGGAAATCTTGAGTGGACCGTGGGGAAAGAGCCAGCGTGGGCGGGGGGAGAGATGGGCAAACATTTGAGAAAAGGGGAGTAAATCAAAAGCGTCGGCACCAAATCCATGAAAGAATAAAAATATGGGGGCTTCGGGATCGCCTTCGACATCGATAAACTCCAATGGTCCGGCTTTTTTTTCTTTATAGTGCATGCCTGAGAGTATTATAGCGCTCTTCGACTATATCCCAGTTCACATTATTGAAAAAAGCTTTGATGTATCCCATGCGATCGAGGCCATAATCGAGAATGTAGGCATGCTCAAAGACATCCATTAATAATATCGGTGTCCCTCCTGCCAAATGGCCCCGGTCGTGTTCGTTGATCCATGTATTAATGAGGCGGCCTGTGACGGGGTCGAGGTAGAGAATCGACCATCCAATGCCTCGGATCACTCCCGTAGCCATGAAATCGTTTTTCCATTTCTCAAAACTGCCAAAATCTCTTTCGATTCTTTTATAAAGGGGAGAGTCGGGAGAGAGAGAGGTTCCCTTGCCACCTAAATTGCCAAAATACTCTTCATGTAAACGCATGCCGTCAAATTCCCACATCAGCCTCCGTTTGATTTCGCCATACTGAGGGGTTTTATCTTTCCCTTCAGCCATATACTGCTCGATGAGGCCGAGTAAAATATTGGTGTTTTGGACATAGCCTTGGTAGAGCTTGAAGTGAATGTTGAGAGCTTTGTCGCTAAACCCTTCCATGCCGAGCAAATAAGAGAAGTCCTTGCTTTGATAAGGAGCCGTGGAGCGATTTTGGTTTTGGATTTGTAATTGCGAGATTTCAAGAGGGGCGCCATACCCAAGAGAGGTGAGAAGAAGAGAAGCGAGAAGAGGAAGAACCTTTTTCATAGTGCTCCATGAAACTTTTGTAAAAAAAACAATGTTAGAATAAAACAGGATAAAACTCGAAGAGCTTTTAACCCGGGTTGTGTGAAAAACTCTGCCTACAATCATTTTGAAAATATCCAGATTTTTTCTACCAGCCCGAAGGGAAGCTTTTTAAAGCTTGAGTTTGAAGACCTTCTGTAAGAGTACTCTCGCATAGCACGAGTGATGCTGACGATCTTTTTTTAAACAGCTCTCGATTGACTTTTTAAGTCAATCTTCGACCTGTTTTAAAAAATCTCACCAACCTCACTCGTGCTCTACGAGAGGTTTTTTACACAACCCGGGTTTTATGATCAAAGTACGCCGTTCATCTGAGCGAGGATATGAAGATAAGGGGTGGCTTCAGACCTACCATACGTTTTCATTCGACACTTACTACGATACCAAGTTTATGGGTTATCATGTCTTACGCGTGTTAAATGAAGACCGACTCAAAGGAGGGAAGGGGTTTGGGATGCATACACATAAGGACATGGAAATTGTCACCTATGTCTTAGAAGGCGCTCTCGAACACAAAGATAGTCTTGGGCACGTGGGTGTGATTCGCGAAGGTGAACTGCAACGGATGACGGCGGGGACTGGGATTGCTCACAGCGAATCGAACCTTTCCCACTTTGAAGAGGTGCACTTTTTGCAAATCTGGATTCTTCCCGAAAATCATGGACTTACCCCCTCCTATGAACAAAAAGTGTTTGCCTCTGCTGCAAAATGGGGGCAATGGTGTTTATTGGTCTCGCGCAATGGACGGAGTGGTTCACTGAGAATCCACCAAGATTGCGATATCTATTCTACCATTCTAGAAAAAGGCGAAGAGATGCGTTTTGAGGCTTTGGTAGGGCGTTATTACTGGATTCAAATTATTTCTGGAAAATTTCTCATTTTAAGAGAAATTCTTGAGAAAGGAGATGGATGCGCCATTGAAGAGGAATCTCTTATCCAAATAAAGAGCGAAGAGGGAGGAGAACTCCTCCTTTTTGATTTGGGTATATAAGAAGATTATTTATAAAGTGTTTGTTTTTTGTCTGTTATAGATTATAATGCCGGCATGGCATTACCTATAACTGGAAAAGATCCTCGAGTGGAGGTTTATTGCAAAAATGAACATTCTCCTATTTCTATCTTACCGTCGGAAATTCTTTTGCATATTTTTTCCTTTCTCCCCTTCTCCAAGAGTGTCGAAAACACCTGTCACACCTGGAAATGGCTTTATAATAAAGCTTTTCTTTGGAAGGAAAAATGGGAGAGAGCAATACTATCGCTCTATGTCCTTGATTTCTGTAAAACAGATTTTGTCAATAAAAGTAACGCGGAGCTCGAATTAAATCAAAAATACAATGACTACTACTCTCGTTTGACGGTTCTTAGATCTAAGATGCAAAAGGTGAGCATAAAAAAAGTCTTTGGTAATCCGAGCGGTCAAGAAATAACCTGCATTGATACTGAAAAAAACCTTCTTATATGCGGTACGGCTGGTGGAAAAGTGCGACTCTACTCTTTGTACTCCGGAGCAAACACTTCCCTTTCTTCTCGTTTTGTAGGGGAAGTATTCTCTCAAATTGGTTCTTTCCATGAAGGAGGATTCGCCCTTGGAATTCTAGAATATAAGGAACACTCTTATGGAAATTTTTGCTTAGTTGACTTGAAAAAAAAAGAAAGTGAACTCGAATGGTTTAAGTCTCCTTCTCAAGTAAACATGTTTGCCTTAGATCACACAACGGAGAGGTTGGTGAGTGGAGATCGAGATAGGGTGATAAGATTGTGGGATGTAAGTACAAAAACGCGTGTAGTGGCTTTTGAGGTAGAGAGTAAGATTCGAGATTTGGGTCTTAACACAAATTACCTCTATAGCATAAGTCGCGAAAAAGAGGAAGAGGGTTCAACCTTGTCCTGTTGGGATTGTAGAGCTCCTGAAATATGTGGAAAAACTCCTGTTTCCGCTCCTATCTCTCGCCTTGCTGTAAATGAAAATTATCTGGCGTATGGGGGAAAAGAAATCTATATTTTCGATCTACGCATGGAAGGGAGGCCTCTTTTTCTTCAAAAAGAGAGCGTTGAGATCAGGAACATTGCTCTTCAAAATGATTGTTGTTTAATAACAGATGAGTGGAAGGTCAAAATATTTGATCTTCTGGCAGGCTCTTCATTCACATTTGAAAATCAAACCTTCGAAGAAAATGCTTTGTGTATTCCCGGAGAGAATTGTTTCGTTGCTCCACAAACTTGCTCTTATGATTTGGAATTTGTGGTCATTGCCAAATCAATTGTCCGTCTTTGGTCGAGCTAAAATCACCAAAATCCTAAAAATTTCCACCAAAGGCTACCCAAGCCTATCCAGATGATAATGTTGACAAAGCTAATGAGTAGGCCAATCCACCACCAACTCTTGATATCGACGTAACCCGAGCCGAAAAAGAGGGGTGCTGAGCCAAGGCCGTAGTGGGTTAAGCCGCCGAAAAGGCTGCTGGCATAGCCAAGCGCAGCAATGGCGAGGAGAGGAGGTGTGCCTAAACCGATGGCTACCATGAGAAAAGCCGGAAACATCGCTCCCACATGAGCCGTTGAGCTGGCAAAAAAGTAGTGGGAATAGAAATAGATAAAAAAGAGGATACCAAAAGCTGCTGCCCAGTGAAATCCTTGAACGACTTCGACAATTTGTTCGCTAAACCAAGGAGTAAATCCTTTTTTACTTAAAAAAGTTGCGAGCATGATCAGGGTAGAAAACCAGATAAAGGTATCCCAGGCATTCTCTTCGCGCGTAATATCATGCCATTGAAGAACTCCTGTCAGAACAAGGAGGGCTAGGCCCAGGAGGGCTGCTACTGTGGCATTAATCCCAAAGGATTCTCCCAACAACCAGAGGAGTAAGAGAACAACAAAGATCACGAGCATCATCCACTCTTCGGTTTTGACCTTTCCCATTGCCAGAAGCTTTGATTTTGCCATTTGAGGAGCATCGGGCGTGTCTTTGATTTCGGGAGGATAGATTTTATAGATGATAAATGGGACGAGAATGAGACTAAGAAGACCAGGGACTAAAGCTCCAAGCGCCCATTTTCCCCAAGAGATATGGAAACCAGCTTCAGCGGAGAGGGAGACAATGAGCGGATTCGAAGCCATGGCTGTGACAAACATTGCACTTGTGATCACTGAGCCTTGGTAGGCAGTTTTGATCAGAAAGCTCCCGATTTTTTTTTGAGTTCCCTCTTTGGGATCGCTCCCATAGGAGAGAGAGAGGCCCTGCAAGATAGGGAAAATGACCCCTCCCGAACGAGCTGTTAAGCTCGGTATCGCCGGGGCGAGAAGGAGCTCGCTAAATAAAAGGCCGTAACTCAACCCTAGGGTTTTTTTTCCAAAAAGAGAAATAAAACCGTAGGCGATGCGCGTGCCCAAACCCGACTTCACAAAACCACGTGCGATAAAAAAGGCAAAGACGACGAGCCAGACGATCGAATTGTTGAATCCTCCCAGTACTTCTTCGAGGGTCAAAATATGAAGCGAAGCGACGGCCGCTAGGGAGAGAATCGAGATCGCTCCAATCGGAAAAGGTTTTAGGATAATAGCGACAATTGTCGCTATAAACACGGCAAAGAGGCGCCATGCTTGATCGGATACTTCGGCAGAGTGAGGGATAAAGGCAATAGCTAGTCCAATGAGAAAGGCGATGCAAAGAGGGATAACTTTCTTGTGGTAGTATCTAGGATGCGCGTGCGCTTTAGTTTGCATACGTTGGGTGTTGCAATAGAAAGAAACCATACCAGAAAACCAAATTCTGAAAAATCACCAAGAATTAAAAAAAAATCTTTGGTTTAAAATTTCCTTTTTTTATATTTACTATTTCTTAAATAAGAGAGTTTTTAAATGTCAGAAAATTCAGGAAGTGTAGTTCGAACAGTGGGAGTGGAGCCAGTTTTTTACCCATGGGAAACAGAGTGTAAAAAAGATCCTACGATACAAAAAACCAATTCGGTAGGCCTTAGCGGAATAAAGAAATCGCCTGATACTCCTCCAACAACTTCAATGTCTACGAACGGGCTAGAAATTGAGTTACTGAAAAAAAGGGGAAGAGGCAATACGGATGTAGAGAAAACCGATACAGAAGAAGAAGTCAATAACACCGCTCTTTCTAACGCTTCTGTAGGAACTTCTTCATTGACTGACATGTCTGGAATAATTGAAACACCGCATACGAGAGCTTCTAGTGCTCGCAATATTATTAAAAAAAAGAAAAAAAAGAACCGACTGAAACGTATTAAAGGAAAAATCCGTGGAAAAAAAGAGGAAATGCCAAAAATTCAGACAGGGTCGATCCCAACAACGGGAGCGCACGAACTTCCGATACCTAATGGATCGCCTAATTCTAGGAGTATTGTTAAGAAACTTATCAGTAATTTTAATGAGGAAGAGCATACTTATGATGTCGGCTTTGACGCACAAAATCCCATCAGAGATATCATGCCACGTGAAATCCAAACTTTTGCCAAAAATTGCGTTGATGAACAAAAACCAATAATATTTTTTAATGGTAAAAAAATAAAATTAAACGAGTTTATAGGAAATGATCTTGTAAAAGAGAAAAAATTTTTAGCTTGGTTTATTGAAACATTTCAACAAAAATTTTCTCTTTCTGAAGTAGGAATTTGGGAGCCGAGTCTTCAAGTTGATCATTTTTATAAATCTTCAATAAAGCTTTCGAACACATTGAGTGAATTTTTAAGAATTTGTTTTTCTGCTTTAGAAATTCCTCACAACGCAAGTTCGATTGAGAAAACTGAAATATTAGTTATTCGATGCTTAGAGGTTAGGGGGACTGATAAGGCTTATAGGGTGGGATTTGAGAAGATCTGGATACCTTTTTCAATCTGGTTACAATCCCACTCTTTGCAAATATGGCGAGCTATTGGCGATGAAAAGCATGTCGATTCAATACGGGATAGAATTTTTACTCTTTATGAAAAATATCAGTGGCGAAAACTCAATAAGAATCAAATGCCACTTAATTGTTTTTTAAATTCCTTTACTTTTAGCGCCCTTTTTCATTGCCATCACAAACTTTCTCAGGAGATTTGCCCTCAATTATTTTCCATGGAAAAATCGAAAGCGGAAGGATATTACTTTCAGGAAGATAATAACTCTACCCAGAAGTTTAAAGTGATCTATCGCGTTATGAATATTTTTACAGTAATCCGTTTCAAAAGTTACCATCTTGTCTACCAGGACCAGAATTATGGTAAACTCGATGTCGAATGGTCGATTCATGGTACTTTTAGTGGCAAGTCCTTTTGCTCCCATCTCAAGAAGAAATTTACTATTGCCGAAGGCCTTCCTGAGGAAGTTCAGCATGACATTGCAAGGAAGCTATTAAATCACTAGTGCGTGGAAAGCCATTTTTCCATTTCGGTGACGGTATCTTCGATCAGCTCCGAGTTTTGGAAAAGGCGGAGGAGATGGGTCTCTTTATCTCCTAGAAGAAGCGATTCGACGTCATTGAGGCAAATGAAGCGGGTGTCGATGAGTTCTTCATCAAAGGCTTGTTTAATCTCAGCGTATAGCTCGTCGGGAAAGAGTTCGCAACAGCAAGAGATGAGATTATCCCAAACGAAGGAGGGGGTACGGGCCATTCTACCATGAAAAAGATGTTTAAAATAGTCGATGATTTCCTGGCGCGGTTTAATACCACAACCGGCACAGATGACGAGAGCTGTTTGGGCTGCGGAACGAACGTATTCATTGATAATGGGATTTTCAATCAGATGCTTGAGTGGAATGATATTTCCATTGCAGACGCTAGCCAAGAGGCGACTGAGATCTTCAGTGAGAATATCGCCTAAAATAGCGTGGGGGATTTCCCCCGGGAACGAAATCAACTGCAAAATGAGGGGGTAAGCTTTTGGCTCGCGGAATTGAGCCAACAAATACATCGCATAGAGGTGGCCTTCATAATTATCGTGTTCGATGATCTCGTCGATGCGGGAGATAGCGTCTTCAAGAATGTCTAGAAGATAGGGTGTTATGAGCTCCTCTTTGACAATCGCGGCTTCAATCGCTTCGCGAGGGAGTTCTCCCATGTCATAGGCCAATTCTTCTAGGATATGTGCGATTTCCATAAGAGTTATCTTGCTATAACACTTTATTAAAAACTGTCCAAGCTTTATTTCTTCCCCATTTTACTGTAGAGAAGAAAAGAAGAAGAGGATATACTGGCTTGCTTCAAAAACTTTACAAGCTATTTGTATGGTCAAAAGAACATTTTTATTACTCCTAGGCGTTGCGTTGTTATGTGCAGTTGCCTGTCAACCATTAGAGAAAAAAGGAAAAATGAAAGAGAAACCAGAAAACACCCAAGTTGTTTTGAAAACGAACCTGGGGGATATCACCCTAGCCCTCTTCCGCAAAGAGGCCCCTGAGACGTGTGCCAATTTTTTAAAATATGTCGAAGAGAAGCATTATAACAAGGTGCTCTTTCATAGAGTCATCGATGGTTTTATGATTCAGACCGGAGGCGTGAATACCGATTATGTATTGAAGCCGACCCATGCTGCCATACGGTGCGAGTCAAACAATGGCCTGTCGAATCTCCGTGGGATGGTAGCGATGGCCCGCACCTCTGATCCCCATTCGGCCTCGTCGCAATTTTTTATCAATGTCGCTGACAATACTTTCCTCGATTACCGCAATTCTACCCCTTCCGGCTTTGGGTATTGTGTCTTTGGTAAAGTAGTCAAGGGAATGGAGGTCGTCGACAAAATCAAAAGTGTCAAAACTACAACTCAAAAAGGGTGGAGCGATATTCCCGTCCAACCAGTCGAAATTTACGAGGTGGTAGAACTGCTTCCTTCTACATAATGACAGGCAACAAAGTGACCTGGCGCCACTTCGCGCCAGGTAGGTCTTTTTTCTTGGCAGAGAGAATTTGCTAAAGGGCAGCGGTTTTGAAAGGGACATCCCGAAGTATGAGCAAGAGGAGATGGCAATTCCCCTTGAAGGACAAGGCGCGAACGCTCCTTTTGGGGGTTAGGTTGAGGAATGGCATTGATAAGAGCGCGCGTATACGGATGGAGAGGTGTCGCATAGAGAATATCTGTGGGGGCAAGTTCCATCAGTTGGCCTCGGTATAGCACAGCCACTTTATCACAGAGGTATTTGATCATCGCGAGATCGTGAGCGATGAAAAGAGAAGTAACCCCCATTTTTTTTTGCAGTTCTTTAAATAAATTGACAATTTGAGCTTGTACAGAGACATCTAAGGCGGAGAGGGGCTCATCAAAGACAATAAAAGCAGGGTTTGGAGCCAAGGCCCTCGCAATGCCAATGCGTTGGCGTTGACCACCACTAAACTCATGCGGAAAACGCCCCTGAGCATTTAAGGGGAGCCCAATGAGAGTGAGGAGTTCTTCTACTCTTCTATTTCTTTGAGAAGGCGTGCCGATTTTATGAATATGGAGCGCTTCGGCAATGATATCGCGCACCGTCATGCGGGGATCTAAAGAAGCATAGGGATCTTGAAAGATCATCTGCATTTTTTGCCGTTGTGCTTTCATTTTACGGCGCGACAAAGTAGAGAGTTTCTCATTACCAAAGAAGACCTCTCCAGAGTTTGGAGGGTCGAGATAAAGGATAGCTCGAGCTAGAGTGCTTTTTCCACATCCACTTTCTCCTACTAAACCCATGGTCTCTCCTTGTGCAATAGAAAAAGAGACATCCTGAAGAGCCCTGAAGGGCCATTTCCCCACTTTGAAAGTTTTGACGATATTTTTTACTTCAATCAGGTTTGTCATAATTCCAGCAAGCAATCCGGTGGTGTTCACTAGGAGTGCGAAATGAGGGAAATTCCAAAGGACAGATCCTCATCGCATGGGGACAACGGCTATAAAAAGGGCATCCAGGAAGAGAACGGAGAAGGGAAGGGGGAGAGCCTGCGATGCATTCGAGTTTTTTCTCCTTCTCGGATTGAAGAGTGGGAAGACAGCGGAGCAAAGCCTGGGTATAGGGATGGTGAGGAGAGTGGAAAATCTCTTCACATCTTCCCTCTTCTACAATGGTCCCTCCATACATCACGATGACTCGATGCGCTAGATGGGCTACTACACCAAGGTCGTGGGTGATCAGAAGTATGGCCATGTCGTTTTTCTCATGGAGCCGTTTTAATAAGTCGAGGACTTGGGCTTGGATGGTCACATCGAGAGAAGTCGTCGGTTCGTCGGCAATGAGGAGTTTGGGTTTCAGCGCTACGGCTACAGCGATCATAACGCGCTGTCTCATCCCACCGCTCAATTCGTGAGGGTATTGGCGCATTCTTTTTTCTGGCTCATCAATGCCAACCGTATTGAGAAGCTCTACCGCCTCTTTTTCAGCCTCTTTTTTCGTGAGCATCCGATGGGCAATCAAACTTTCGCGGATCTGCTTTCCTACAGACATCGTGGGATTGAGCGAAGTCATGGGGTCTTGGAAGACCATGGCTACTTCCTTGCCACGCAGCTCACGCCACCGTTTTTTTTCCTTTTGCATGAGATCTATGCCCTCAAAAAAGATATTCCCTTGCCGAATGGCCGTGCTTGGAGTAAGGCCTAGAAGAGAGAGACCTGCCGTCGTCTTCCCGCAGCCCGATTCTCCTACAAGGGCGACGATTTCCTTTTGTCGCAAAGTGAAAGAAACATTTTTTAATGCCTGTATTTCACCTAAATAAGTGGGATAAGCCAAGGAAAAATCTCGAACTTCAATGAGTGGCATCATTTCCTGAATTTAGGGTCGAGTGCATCGCGCAGCCCATCTCCAATAAGGTTTAAAGAAAGCATGGTCGAGCTGATAAAAACGGCGGGGAAAAAAAGTCTCCAGGGGTAATAGCGTAGCGCGGGTAACCCATCATTTGCCATGGTCCCCCAGCTAGCAATGGGAGCCTGAATACCGAGTCCCAAAAAACTGAGGAAAGCCTCAGTAAAAATAGCAGTGGGAATGGTGAGAGTCATTGTGACGATGATAGGACCCATGGCATTGGGAATCAAATGGCGGAAGAGGATGCGGAAGGGGCCAGCGCCTAAGGAGTGGGCTGCTTTGACATAGTCTTGTTCTTTGAGTTGCATGAGTTGACCACGGACGATCCGTGCCATGCCAATCCAACCAGTAATAGCCAAGGCCAAGATAATGGGAAAAAGTCCCGAACCCATGACAACCATTAACATGATAATAATGAGTAAGTAAGGGATGGCAAACAAAATATCTGCAATACGCATGAGGAGATTATCGATTTTACCACCGGCTAAAGCTGCTACCCCTCCCCAGCATACTCCAATGACTAGATCGAGAAAAGCAGCAGCAAAACCGACAAAAAGGGAGATCCTCGCCCCGCAGGCGATGCGGGTAAACATATCGCGGCCAAGATCGTCTGTTCCAAACCAGTACGCTTTGGAAGGGGGGAGATTTTTCATAGGGAGGTTCGTTTCATAGTATTGGTGATGGCTAAGAAGGGGAGCAAAAAGGGAAAACAAAGCCAAAAAAAGAAGGAAGAGAGTAGCAACAACGGCCATCCGGTTTTGACAAAAACGGCGCTTGGTATCTGCCCAATACGAAAGAGGTTTTTCTACTCCAATCGCCTCCTCTTGTTCCTTTTCTAAGGGGAAAAATAATTCGTTCATTTTAATTTAATTCTCGGGTCTATCCAGCAATAAAAAATATCAACAATAAAAATACAAATAATCAGCAAAATACTATAAAACACAGTAATACCCATAATTACAGTGTAATCTCGATTTGTAATGCTCGAGATAAACCATTGACCCAATCCGGGGATTCCAAATATTTTTTCTATTACAAAACTGCCAGTCAAAATATGTGCTAGCAATGAACTTAGATAAGCGACTACTGGTAAAATGGCATTTTTTAAAGCGTGGCGAGTGAGGACTGCTATTTCGCTCAATCCCTTAGATCGCGCCGTTTTAATATAATCTTGGTTGAGTACTTCTACCATGTTCGAACGGGTTAATCGTGCAATGAAAGCCGTGGGGAGAGCGGCAAGCGAAAGGGCAGGCAGGATGGACTGAGCAAAACTACCCCATCTTGCTACGGGTAGCCAGTCGAGTTTGATGGCGAAGAGGTACTGTAAGAAGGCAGCGAGGATAAAGCTGGGTACTGAAATACCGATAACCGCCACGAGCATCCCCATCCAGTCTTCCCATTTGTTTTGGTAAAATGCTGCAAGAGAGCCGAGGAAGATGCCCAACGAGAGGGAAATAAAAAGAGCTTCCAACCCCAATAGAGCAGAGACGGGAAAGCCGCTGCGGATGATTTCATTTACGGTTCTCGCTTTGTACTTAAAAGATGGGCCTAAATCCCAGCTAGCAATGCGGACGAGGTACGATTTATATTGCTCATACCAAGGGGTATCGAGTTTATAGTGTTTATACAAGGCATCTAAGATTTCTTGGGGCAGTGCTTTCTCTTCCATAAATGGATCGCCTGGAATCGCCTTCATAAGAAAAAAAGTCAGCGTCACAATGACCCATAACGACACAATATTGGATAGAAAGCGCTGAGTTAAATAACTAAACATATCTTAATACAATAACAACGTATCACAACCGAATCCCGAAAATTATGCAAGAAAAAGCCTGGTAAACTGGGATATTTTGGGTCAGTGTCAATGGCGGGGTCGGGTTCCCACGACCCCTGCCCCCCTTTGGGCTGAAATGCGCTTCGCCTAATCGCTCTTCCTCCGGGAGGCAGTGCAAAGCACAGCTCCCCCGTCGGTCTGAGCGATTATGCTTTGCGCATTCAGCCATCGATTGCTGGCTAACGCCAGCACCGGAACTAAATATTTTAAAGATTTGGGCGGGCTTCGGCCGCATTACATTCCGCTATTTATGCTGAACCCAAAAATTAAAAAAACTGATATACCTAATTTTTTTATGAAACGACTTATTTGCCTACTTTCATTGCTATTAGTTAGTTCTGTGGAGGGGACGCATGGAATGTTTCCTGATGGGTATGGGACGCGGGCGTTAGGCATGGGTGGTGTGGCCGCAGCGTATCCGCAAGATACGATTATTTCTGCCACAAACCCCGCTGGGATGTTTTGGCTGTGCGATAGCGTAGATGTGGGTTTGCAGATCTTTAGTCCCAAGAGAAGATATAAATATACTGCCTTGGGTGGGGATGCGGTAAAAAGCGGGAGGGATTACTTTTTTGTCCCCCATATTGGGAGTGTGTGCAAAGTGGATTGCTGGCATGCATTAGGGGTAAGCTTATATGGAAATGGAGGAATGAATACCTCCTATCCGCGCAATAATCCCGTCTTTGGCATCAATGATCTAGGGATCGATTACTTACAGGGAATTATAGCTCCTACATGGGCTTTTCAGATTTTTCCTGACACCCTCTGCTGCCACTCTATAGGTGTGGCTCCTTTGATAGGAATACAAACCATCAAAATTGCAGGATTGCAAAACTTTCAACCGTTTTCACTTTCACCAGACCATGTTACCAATAATAAGTACGATTGGGCAGGAGGCCTCGGCGTGAGAGCCGGATGGATGGGCGTCTTGATACCAAGGCTATGGAAAGGGAGTCGGCTTTGGGGAGGAGCTGCTTATTCGACAAAAATTTATATGATGGCTTTCCGCAAGTACAAAGGTCTTTTTGCCAACCATGGAAAACTCGACATCCCTGCGAATTACTCCTTGGGCTTACGGCTAGAAGCCACGCCCTGCTTTAATATTGCCTTCGATTTCCAACGGATTTTGTATCACGAGGTCCGGGCTATTGGCAACCCTATCGATAGCTTTTTTGCAGGAGTGCCTTTTGGAGATAAACACGGACCTGGATTTGGATGGAAAAATATCTCCATTTACAAAGTAGGAGCCGATTACACCTGGGGCTCTTGCCTCACTCTGCGTGCTGGAGGCTCTTTTGGACCCATCCCCTACGATACTTCTAATCTTGATTTCAATATCCTTGCCCCGGCCGTTGTCAAATACCATGCAACTATCGGAGCAACCTATTGTTTAAGTCGATGCCACCAGCTCGATTTTGCCTTCCAACACGCTTTCGATCATTCCATCGAAGGAGCATCCCGTTTAGGCTTAGGAATCCTCAAAGAAAAAATGTACCAAAACCTCTTAGAAGTAAACTACGCCTTTATTTTTTAATTCGGCGATACGATGGTATCGTTGCTTTGGCATGAAGGCTTCATATTTTTTATTCCTTACGTCTATAAATCCAATTTAAACCATATTCAGGTAAGGGTGAAGTAACAGCTTTTCGTTCTATGCGTGAAACAATCTCTTGCTGAGGGTTCAATTTCCTCACATGCTCAGCAATATCTTCATAATACTCTTTCGCTTTATTTCCCATTTCATCATCCGGATAAAAAAACAGAATCATTTTTTGATTTTCTTCTATAAGGGCCACTCCCCTTAAAGAGGGGCGTATTTTCCCTAAAAGAGCGTAAACTACGGAGAGATCGATTCGTTTATAATCTTGAACTGCTACATCTTGAGGAACTGTTTTGTCCTCATATCGAAGATATACCCAATAAGCATGTCTCGGCAACACATTTGGGTAATCCACTCTAATGATTCTTTCATCAATTTTTGCTTCAGTAAAATGCGCCACAATTTCGGTACCTATACATGAACAATCTTCGCGTAATTCCTCAGAAATTTCACCATCGATGTAAAAATAAACAAGTATCGTTTTTTGTTGCCAATCCACAGCCACTCCCCTAATAGAAGGTACAACTTCATAAAGTAATCCCATTTGGGCGGCTGATAATAAATAAGAATATGTATATTCTTCTAAATTACTCATTTTTTAGTATTGGGATGCGATGGAACAACATGAAAATAACCTTTGGCATCATAGCGTAATATTCCATTAGTAGTGGGTAGTTTTTCTACTACGATACCGTTTATTTTATAGTAGTAATCTCCAATATATTCTCCAAAGTCTATCCTTTCTTTGTAACCAGCTTTTCCCATTTTGCCTATAACAGCTTCCCCTGTGCCAGCTTTTTGTGCGCAGAGTTTTTCTAGCTTCTCTTTAGAGATTAGAATTGTACTACTATTTATTTTGAAATTATGCGATCCAGGGATGTGTTTATTCTGTTTATCCCAGTGAATTTTAATCTTTTTATTTTTGAATAATGTTTGGCGGAATTGTGCTCTCTTTAGGGCTTCTTTTATAATAGCGTTTCTTTCAGCATTGTTTTTGCATGCTTCAAGCGACAATCCTCCATATGCATATTTAGTTTCTCTAAATGCTTTTACGCAATTGTTAATTGCTAAAATATCAAATCCGTATTTGCCAATGACAAACCCTAATTGCCTTCCTTTTTCAAAGTCTTCCAGTCTTAACCAATTTTTGAACATTTCCCTCATTTCTGGAATCATTTGTTCTAATTTTGAAGAGTCTAAATATTGTCTAGCTAGTAATATGAATAAATTAATATCGTAAATAAATTCTTGTGAAATTTTTATTGGATTTTTTGAAAATTGCCATAAACCTTGGCCTATTCCTGTGATGGAGTATAAAATCGAAGGAACAAATTTTTTCGCCCCTTGATTAGCTCCCTCTACTCCTCCATATATAAAACCTTTTGCAAATTCGGTACTCACAAACTCGTTGAAGGATGATTCCAATTTGTATGTATGTAATAAAGGAGGAGTTACAGTGACACATTCCAATGCTTTATTGTAATCATCGAAAGCTTTATCGAATTCTTTTAGCTCAAAATTTGCATAAGCTTTAGCTAGATAGGTCAATTTGTTCTTATCATCAAATTGAAGAGATTTGTCAAAAAGTTCGATAGCTTGTTGGTATCTTAGTATACCGTTGAAATACAGACCTTGCCACAAATAATATTCGGCAAAAAAATTTGTTTGATGATCGTCTTTATCAGTTATAATTATTTCATTACTTGTAGCATTTTTGATATCTGAAATTTCCGATTGATTTAATAAATCTGGATACAATCCTTGAAGAAAATTAATTTCCTGTTCTATTTCTTTTGTAGGATGTTTTTCTAGACAGACAAAATAAAAAGGATAAAATTCTTCTGCTAAACGTCTTAGAATTTCTTCGATTCGAGAGCTAATTTTTTCTAAATCATCCATTGATATCAATTTTTTTGAACATAGTTCGTCAGAAAAATTTAAAAGTCCGTAACATATTCTATAGTAATGAGAAAACCAAAATGAATGTACAACACATGAAATGCATAATTCATGTAAATTTGAAATTCTAGAACCATTATTTAGTAAATATATTTGTGATTCATCATCTATTAATTGAGAAAGAGCAGTTTCAATAAAAAAATCACTAAAAAGTTGATAAGCGAAATCATTCAATTTTCTTGCTTCGTTCGAATATTCTGGCCAATAACATTTACAATCAGGATGTTCTTTCAAAAAAATCAGTTGCTCTTCAAGAAATGAATCGTAAATGGAAAAGTCATAGTCAAGATAGACAGGTTTTTTGCATTTTTCGTTCTCATCAGAGTTCCATTCACCTTGAGCATCCAATGTGAATGATAGATAGTCTCGATGTAATGCATGAAGTTCAAATGAAATAAAAAGCAAAAAGACTAAAAGTGTAATCCGCATTATTTGATGCCGATCGCATGGTGCAAAAAAATCAAGTTTTCATTAAGGTGGTAAGATTCTTTTTTTTCAATGAAAATTTGTCTGTTCCAAGTAGGCGTATTTGAAGTCGACGGTGCCTAGTTGGGTGTAGATGACGTTTTTTACGTAGGGTTTTTCGAGGTAGAAGCCGGTGATGAAGTAAAGGGGAATGAGGGGCATTTCGGCGATGAGTATCTCTTCGGCTTTTTCGAGGAGTTTTATTCTCTTTTGGGGATGGGTCTCTCGCTCTGCTTTGTCGAGAAGGGTGATGTACTCTTTATTTTCCCATGCGGAGTGGTTATTTTCTCCCAGATCGGCAAAGGGTTCGAGAAAAGAGATGGGATCGTTCATATCGCCTACCCATCCGGCGCGGGCAATCTGGAATTGCCTCTTGTCTAATTTAGAGAGGTAGACTTTCCAGTCGTAATGGGAGAGTTGCACTTTTACTCCTAAAGTATTCTCCCACATCCTCTGGATCGCTTCGGCAATTTTTTGGTGTTCGCGGTTGATATTGTAGATCAATTTCACAGGGGGAAATTGCTCTCGGGTAAGGGAGAGGTCGGAGAGTCCTTTTTCGAAGTGGAGCTTGGCTTTTTTGGGGTCGTTATCTTGGAAGCATTGAAGGGAGTGTTCTTTCATGGGAAGGGGTGGAACGAAACTCGTCGCTGGGGCTTGATCGCTCTGTAGAATATGTCGGACAATCTCTTCGCGATGGATCGCCAATGCAAATGCTTTGCGGATGTCGAGGTTGTTAAAGGGGAAGACTTGGGTATTGATGGCATAATAATAAATAGCTGAGAAAGGTACCCTCTTGAGTCTCCCTTCTTTTTTTAAGATGGG
Source organism: Chlamydiales bacterium (assembly GCA_044869735.1). Classification (GTDB taxonomy): domain Bacteria; phylum Chlamydiota; class Chlamydiia; order Chlamydiales; family JAAKFR01; genus JBIOXR01. The sequence continues at coordinate 3,187 of JBIOXR010000003.1, read as the reverse complement.
AAGGATATCGGAGGGGAGATTCGACAGAGGAGCTCCTGCTATATCAAGCCCTCCTTGTTCAAAGAGATAAAATTCGGTCATCGTGTCGGGGAGAATGGGTAAGATGAGACCATTGAGCTGCACGGAGTCTGCATCCCAATAGCGCTGATTTTTTACGACTACCATCTCATTGTCGTGGTTCCATCGGGAGAGGAGAAAAGGCCCATTGGATACAAAAGAATTACGATAAGCCCATGAGGCATCTATTTCGTCTATTCCTCTATAAACGGGGAAGAAAAGAGGAAAGGAGAGGAGCTCTAAAAAATAGGGGGCTGGATGTTCTAGAGTAAATTCTAACGTTCTGTCATCCAGTGCTTTTACACCCAAGTGTTCTTTCCCCAACTTCCCTTGTTTGATTGCTTTGGCATTTTTAATGAGGAAAAGTTTGTAAGCTAAGGGAGAAGGGAAGAGAGGGTCGAGGCTTGTATAAAAAGAATAGAGAAAATCTTCGGAAGTGACTGAGTCACCATTGGACCAATAGGCTTCCCTGAGATGAATTTGATAAGAGTGCCCATCGTCTGATTTTTCTATTCTATCGGCTAAAGCAAGCTGCACCTCTTGTTTCTCATCCACTCTTACTAAGCCTTCAAACAACATCAAAATCACATTGACTGAAGTGGAATCGCCCGCTTTCCTCGGATCTACAGTAGGCGGTTCTGTAAAAAGATTAGCTTTGAGGAAATTCGTTTCGTCTTCTCTTCTCGTGCATGAAAAAAGCAAGAGACTTACCGAGACGAAAGCGAAGAGAAGTTTCATACTTCTCACTACCATCATTTGGCTATTTATGGCAAAGGGGACGAGAGCTTGGCGTATTTAAAATCGAGGGTGCCCAAAGGGGAGAAGATGACATTGACGAGAGAGTCGTTCTTGGCAAAGGCAAAAGAGTAGTGATAGAGGGGGATGACAGGCATATCGGCAATGAGAATTTGTTCGGCAGTCTGGAGGTGAGCCTTTCGAGTTGTGGGCTCTGTAGCTTGTCGGATGGCATCGAGTTCGGAGAGGAAAGAGGAGTTTTTCCAACCGGTAATATTGATCCCACGATCGAATTGAAAGAGCTCGAGGAAGGCGAGGGGGTCGTTAAAATCGGCAATCCAATCTGAAGAGGCGATGTGAAATTTCCCTTGTTTGAGAGCGAAAAAATAGGATTGGCACTCTTCCCCCTGCAAAAGAATGGGAATGGAAAATGTCTTTTCCCATTGCTGTTGTATAACTTGTACAATTTTTCGGTTTCTCTCTGACGAGAGATAGGAGAGAATAAGAGGAGGAAAATCTTTCCGCGTCACATTTAATTCTTTCAATGTCTTTTCAAACAATTCAAGAGCCCCTTTTGGATCATAGGGAAGAGGAACATCAGAGAGAGAAAGAGAAGGAGGGAGGGGAGAATGGGCAGGTCGTTCGTTGCCTTGCAAAATATACGAGATAATCTCTTCGCGATTAAGAGCCATGGCAAAGGCTTGGCGTAAGGCTGCATGATCAAAAGGGGGTGTCTTTGTATTAAAAGCAAACCAGTGAGTGCCGGCCACATCATAGTTAAAGAGTTTCCCCTCTGATTCGATTTTAGAGATGAGTTCCGTCGAAATGACATGGGAAATAGGAAGGCCTAACCAGTGCAATTGTCCCTTTTCAAATAGGGCAAATTCGGTGTGGTTATCTTTGATGCATGTGAAGAGGATCTCATTGAGTGAAACTGCATCGGCATCCCAATAGAAGGGGTTTTTTTCTATCCGGATAGTATCATTTTTGTAAGGACCTGCAATTTTGAAAGGACCATTAGTTATCCTCTCTTTTTCTCCTGAGGGATGAACGGGAAAAAAAACGGGAAGGGTGAGAAGCTCAAAAAAATAGTTAATGGGAGTGTGCAGTTCCACTCGTAGAGTCTGTGCATCAAGAGCTGTTACCCCTACAGTATCGAGAGAGTTGCGTCCAATTTTTGCTTCAGCTGCATTTTTAATTGGATAGAGAAGATAGGCGTATCCTGAGTCATAAGAAGGGGAGAGAATTTCTTTCCAGGAGCGCTCAAAGTCGTGAGCTGTGAGAGGTTCGCCATTCGACCAAGTACTCTCTCGCAGCGAAAATGTATAGATGAGCCCATCGCTCGATACACTAATCTCCTTGGCAAGGGCTTTTTGCGGAAGTCCCCTCTCATTATGCCTCATCAAGCCATCGTAGAGCTGTTTTACAAAGGTGAGGTCTTTGACGTAGCGCACTTTCCTCGGATCAATCGAGGTCGGTTCATCGCAAAGGTTGAGAGTTAACGTGTTATTATCGACTCTTTGGTTACACCCAAGAAGTAAAAAGAGTACGAAACAAAGGAGTATTCGAAACATGCAGCAAGAACCAGCTGACATTTTTCCTTATAGCAAATCGCCACATTCAGAACTAATATAAATATAGTTGCTCACTAAGAGATAGAACTTGCTTCCGCTAGCTTTACCCAAAGATCCGCTTGATCGCTCTTCCTAGTAGTAATGATACGAGCAGTTACTTCTCGAAGATGCTCCATGCTCTTCTGTCCCTTCCAAATAGCGATCCATGCCTCAGTTGTTAAGGAAGGATTAGCTAGGATTTTCTTCGCATCTTCCTTTGCCTCTTGAATTTGACCTGCTTCTGCTTTCGCCTGAACGATTCTAAGCCGGATTAAATTTCTATGATAGAGGTATGGGCTGCGAAGAATTGCATCTCTAGCATTTTTGAGATAGGTCCCATCTTTCGTGAATTTAAACAATAAAATCCATGTCTTTGCTTGTTTAAAGTAACAACTGATAAGGGGTATTAAACTGATGAGATGTTCCAAATGTTCTTTTTCAGGTACTGCCTTGCAGATTTTACGCCAAACGTGAAATTTTGTAGAAGTATCTTCAATTTTTTCGGTTTTTGTTTTAATTTCTTTCAAAAGATTTTCATCACGCTTTAGTTCCCAAATAGTAATAGCTGCATCAAGTTGCTTTTTTAATTCTACCTTTGATAGCTGGGGTGGAGGCTCAGAAAGAAGAGTAATATGCTTTTTTGCTTTTTGTACATTTTTTAATGTAGGTTCGAATTTTGATTTTTCCACTAAAATATGCAATTTCTGAAGAGCACTTAATTCTTTCAGTAATTCCTTTATCTTTAGTAAATAGAGCTTATTTCTATCTATATTCCAAAGTTT
>JBIOXR010000002.1:0-13774 GCA_044869735.1 Chlamydiales bacterium | reverse complement strand
ACGCCAAAGCCCCGGATTTAAACGATCGCAAGTCGGTTAATATTAGAAATATTGACCGACTTGCGATCGTTTAACTGCGGGAGCTTTCGCTGTCGTCCAAATGCACATTATTTATGATATTTGGTATTAGAAGTGGCATCGAATTCCCTCTTATAAAGTGTGTCGAGGAGAGCATTGATAAAAGCTGCCGATTCAGAGGTGCTAAATTTGCGGCAAAGGCGGATCGCTTCGGAAATAGTGATTTTCGGATCGACTTTCTTTTCAAAAAGAAGAGAAAATACCGCTTCTCTTAATATTGAAAGTTCCATTTTCTGTATTCTCTCCAGTCGGTAGGAATGAGAGGTCGCAGCAATAGCAGCATCGATCTCTTCTCTTTTTTCCCAAATGCGCTTCACTTCAGCAATGGCGCTCACCGCTTCTTTTTTTGTGATTTTAAGCTCTTTCATCAATAAAGGAAAAATCTCCTTCTCTTCAATCCCACCTAGCTCCAATCCAAAGAGAAGCTGGACGACGAGTTCACGGAATTTTTTTTGAGGAATGGTCATAAGGCAAGTCCATCAAGAGGTAACTGCAGAAAAATCACCTTCCAAAGGAAGGTCGAACCCTTCAAAACTCAAAGGGCATTGAAGGGAGAGTCGCTGCAGTCTTAAAGAAGTATCGAAATAGAGCATCACAATGACCCATCCCCTGTTGAGATGATACGAAAAGAGCGACGCGTAAGGGAAATGTTCTTTTTTCACAAACCGCCTGAAAGCTGCCTCCGCTTGGTCGCGCGGCATATATTTGCAAATCGTCTTGGGACAGCATTGGGGCGAAGCGAGAAAGTCGATCACTTCGGTAAACTTTAGCTTGTTTTGCAAAGGAATGCCCAGGTCAAAAGCTAAATCTTCCGGCAAAGAAAAGGGGTAGCGAAAACGGCTGAGGAAGCGAGAAATCTTCGGGCCAATGTCCATATTTTTTATCAGGAAACTCTGAAAGGCCTTCCATGATAAGGCAATTCGATAAATTCAAAAACGTTTTTCTGCGGTTGTGATTCTTTCATCAATACTATATATAAAGATTTGTCCAAAAGATTGAAAATGCAACTTATATTTTTAGATACTGAGACTACGGGCCTTAATCCCGAAAAGCATAGGACGATCGAAATTGCTTTCCAGATTTCCGACCCTTTTGCAGCTCGCACCTTGGCAGCCTATGAAGCCGTGATTTCTCAACCAAGGGAGATTTGGGACGAAGCCGACCCACAAAGCTTACTCGTCAATGGCATGGATTGGGAAAAAAACTTACAGGGGAAGAGCGAACAAGTCGTGGCTGCAGAGATTACCTCTTACTTCCAGAAAGCCAATATTTTGCGTAGAGGAGCGGTATTTGTGTGTCAAAACCCCTCCTTTGATCGGACCTTCTTTTCGCAGATCATCCACCCCGATCTGCAAGAAGAGTACCATTGGCCTTACCACTGGCTCGATCTCGCCTCTATGTATTGGATAAGAAGAGCCAGGGAAGAGAGGGAGTTTGCCATCAAAGTTGCCGAAGAGGGTCTTTCCAAGGATCAAATTTCTGCTTACTTTGGATTACCAGCTGAAGAGCAACCCCATAGGGCTATGAATGGAGTGCGCCATCTCATGGCGTGTTATCGGGCTGTTCTAAATGGATAGGTTTGGGAATTTGATCGACGATTTCAGCAGGGGCAATCTCATTGTCTCCTGCCAGCTCTTCAAAACGCCTCGCCGTGACAAACACACGGCTTTCTAAAGAACCCATCGCTTTATTATAGGCATTTACGGCATTTCCCAAGCTTTTGCCCACTTTATTCAGATGGGTCGAAAAATCGGCGAGGCGCTTGTAAAGCTCTCTTCCTAAAGAACTAATTTGAAGAGCATTTTGCGACATTTTTTCTTGCCTCCACCCATAAGCTACGGCCCGCAATAGCGCGATGAGAGATGTAGGAGTTGCTAGGATCACTTTTTGATCGACGCCTCCTTCAATCAGAGAGGGATCGTGTTCTAGGGCACTGCTAAAAAAAGATTCTCCCGGAAGAAAAAGAACGACGAATTCGGGAGTGGGGGAAAATTCTTCCCAGTAAGCCTTGCGAGAGAGGAGTAGCATGTGATTGCGGATCTGCTTGGCGTGTTCTTTTAGCTTGAGTTGCTTTGCTTTTTCATCCTCAGTCGCTATCGCTTCGAGATACGCTTGCAGAGGGACTTTGGCATCGATAAGGATATTTTTATCTCCAGGCAATTTCACGAGAAGGTCGGGGCGCATTCTGCCCTCTTCAGAGGTATGAGACGCCTGTTCATAAAAATCGCAGTGAGAAAGCATCCCCGCCAGTTCCACGACCCTCCGCAACTGAATTTCGCCCCATCTCCCTCGCACTGCAGGAGCGCGGAGCGCTTGGACGAGGTTTTGGGTCTCTTTGTGTAAGACTTTTTGTGCTTCCATCAGGATATGAACCTGTTCTTTCAAAGAGAGGTATGAAGCACTCCTTTGGCTTTCAATTTGTTGCAATCTTTGGTCGAATTTTTCAAGCGTTTCTCGCACGGGTTTTACAAGAGAAACCACGGCCTGCTCTTTTTTTTCTAATTCTCCCTTTGCCCCTTCTTGCAACGAACCAAAGGCCGACTTTGCCAGTTGTAAAAAAATTTCGTTATTATTTTTAAGCGCTTCGGCCGAAAGCCCTTTTAGCTCTTCCATAGACAAGGGGTTTTTTCGTTTGTAGAAGAAAAGAGTCAATGCTCCCAAAATAAACCCTAGAATGAAAATAATAATCTCTTGACTATCCATTTCAGCACCTTATCTATTATACTATGCCTTTCTTCTATGGAAGTAAATCAGTGAAATCGTACTTTAAGTGGCTTTGGCCCCTTCTCCTCTTAGCGTTTATTCCCTATACCCCTGCTATCGACCTTGCCGTTGAACGCTTCTTTTATACGTCCGCTCCAACTGGTGGACATTTTGTCGATAACTTTCTCACCACTTTCTTTTTTCGCTACGGAGAATTGATCGGATTCTTCACTGGAAGCGTGGCTCTTACTATCTTCATTTGGAGTTTTTTTTGGCGAAAGCTCAAAAGATACCGGAAAGGAGCCCTTCATCTCGTTCTCACTTTGGTGATTGGAGCTGGATTGGTTACCAATGCTATTTTAAAAGAACATTGGGGTAGACCGCGCCCCAAACAAATTACAGAATTTGGCGGCCCTCTCGAATACCGCCCCTTTTGGAAACCCAACTTTGATTCTCAAAGAGAACCCCAAAAATCGTTTCCTAGCGGACATGTGGCTATGGGATTTTATTATCTCTCGTTCTGCCTCGTCGCTCGACGCTACAACAGTTTAATTCTCTATAGGATCGGTTTGTTGTTTACTCTACTGTTTGGATTGGGAGAGGCTTTTTCCCGCTTAGCACAAGGCGGCCACTTTTTTTCCGATGCGCTCTTTGCTTTTCTTTTGATGTGGGTGATTTCCCATGCGATCGATTGGTTTCTCTTTACCAGATCCGAGAAATAATTTCACATTTTGGGGACAGAATTACATAGGAGGAAGAGAAGGGTGAGGAGTCCCCTTGCCAAATACTTTTTCGCACACTTCCACCACTTTTGTTTGCTGTAGCGGTTTAAATAACACCGTCTTTGCAGGATATTTCTCGCGCTTCATTCTGGCGATTAATGCGATACATAGATTTTCCCTCTTCCAAAGAGGATGGTCGTTGTCGATGACATTCTCCTCAATAAAAAGAAGCTTGGGTTTTTCTCTCTCGATAATCTCGAGGGCTTGGGTGGGGGTATCAGCAAAGAAAATTTCTCCACCCTCTTCGATAAAAGTATCGAGCATTTGGGCGAGGTGAAGGCGTTCTTTTTCTTCTGGAACAAGAATAAGTAGCTTATTCATGAGGCTTTAATTACGAACGACCCCCAAAGATCAATTAAAGCTATCTTTTGATAAATCTATTTTTTTCACAAGGAGATTTTAAAAACTAAACTCACGCATCATGCTATTGCCCCTAACCGAGCCGAATAGTTTCGCCTTATCTTTGACTGAAGGGTAGAGGTCATTAATCAATTTCGTTAACTCGTTTTTCAGTCTCTTGTTTTCTTCCGAATAGCTGAGGTCATCATTCAATTTTTTTAATTGAGGACGAATTTCTTTCCTGAGAACTTTCTTGGTCTTGTCATCAAGTGCAAGAAAAGCCTCTTCCAGTAACATTCTACCTCTCAGAGCCTTTTGGAATTCTTTCTGCTTGCCTAAAACCGAAGCTCGCTTGATCCAATCATTGACTACCTTGATAAGGATTGCTGTTTTCTCCTCTCCATCTTCAAGCAGGCGAGCTGCTTTCATCGTTTTTTCAATCTGCTTGAGAGTTGGGCCTTCTTCTTCCCGAGTGCCAACAGGCAACGAGGGAGGAGCCGGTTTCTTCTTTAGAACTTTTAGGATCAATACGATGAGGTCAAATCCTTCGATAATTACGCCTACTCCCACCAGGGTCCCTCCGACGACAAAAGGGACGGCAGAGAGAACATTTAAAGGGCCTAAGGGTACCTGGGCTCCTGCCAATATAATAATCACCCCAAAAGCGGCTAAAGAAACGGAACCGAGGGTATCTAAAGAGAAAAGAGAGACCTGTATAATACCCTTTCTCGATTCTTGTTTTACTAAAAGATTATAAACACCAAAAGTCATAACTATAATTATAACAAGAATTTGAAATAAAGAAAATATTAAAATATTTTATTTACTCTTCGGAGTCATTGTCATCGTCGGGCTCAAAATCTTCGAGGGTTTTGGAGCGTTTCCCGGCGATGAGACGTATAAGAGAGAGCAACCAGGCCACGAGTAGGTAGAGCCAAGAGAGAGCAAAAAAGGCCAAAGAAAAGAACTCGAGAATGCCGTAGAGAATCAAAACAGCCCCTATCCCCATAGCGAAAACGAGGTAAAATGAGGGGACCTTCAAATGGAGGGCCTTGACACTGGGGAATTTCCAACGGCTGATCATAAAGTACCCCAGAATCACCAAGACGAGAGACATGATGAGGGCCCTCATGGGGGTCGAAAGGGAGAACCAGGAGAGGAAATAGGGGGAGATCAATAGGAGGCAGGCCGAAACCGCTGCCGCAGCGGCGGCGGGGATGGGTAGCCCTGTAAAATGCTTTTTTTCAGCTATTAATAATTGCTCATCTCCTCGTAGGGCGGCCTCTTTAGCCTCTTTAGAGCGGATATTAAACCGGACGAGCCGCAGCACCCCGCAGAGGGTGTAAATCATGGCTGCAATAATAATACAAATTGCGGGCCAGCTCCCTCTGAGAGTTCCTTCTAAAGCCAGGCTTTTCAGTACGAGAATAGGAGGGGCAACGCCAAAATTGACCGCATCGGCTAGAGAGTCGAAATAGCCTCCAAACTCACTTTCTGCCTTAATCCACCGCGCTACGGCCCCATCGACGAGATCGGCAAAGGCAGCAAAGAGGATGAGTAAAGCAGAGGCTTGAATCAACGCATAGAGGTCGCTATTGGGCCCCCCAATGCTCGTCCTAAAAATGGCGAATAATCCGCAAACTAAACCAAACGCCGTAATGGCGTTGGGTATTAAATTGATCTTTTTCACATTCTAATCTTACCATTTTTGCTATTCTTCGGCCATTTTCAAACAAATTGATTGAAAAAAAGGAGCTTGCAAATTCCATAGACAAGAAGGTTTGCCATACTATATATAGTGGTCATATCACAAAATAAGCACAACGGGTTGTGGTTCTTGAAAAAGACCTTCCCTATTTTTTTGCAAGAAAAAAAGCGAGCGAGACGATATGAAAGACATGAAGCACCACACTGCTAGCAATGCCTCTCTTTTAGATGAATATATGGAGGGTAATGATGCCATGAAAGAAGCTGCACAGGGTTATACTGTCGTTAAACGCAATGGCAAAATGGTTCCTTTTAAACCCGAACGGATCCAACACGCCATAGAAGCAGCCTTTCGCGATACTAGAGCCATCCCCCCCGCTTCTCCTCTACCTCTGGAAATCAAAATACATATCGAAAAGACGGTGCGCCTCGTCGTCGAAGAGTCGCTTGCCCTAGCTTCTGAAGGTTTTTTGTTGACTGTGGAAGGAATCCAAGATTGCGTCGAGAAGAAACTCATGGAAAACGGGTTTCACGACGTTGCCCGCGATTACATCCTCTATCGCAACAAACATAAATCACAACGAGAAGACTCTCCTGCACGCATCAAAGTACTGAGAAGAGACGGCACAACGACTGTCCGCTTCAATCCGATCAAAGTCACTTCGGCACTGGAAAGGGGGTTTAGAGACACATTGAAAATCGCAGGGCTAACCCCGCAAACAGTGATTGACGATGTCAACAAAATTGCAGGCAAAGTGACCGAATTTGCCACTGCGACAGCCAAAGAGAAAGGGGCCGTCTCCATCGAAGAAATTCAAGATGAAATCGAACGCCTTTTGATGCAGGAGGGATTTTTTAAAGTCGCCAAAGATTATATCGTCTACCGCCAAAAGAGAACAGAAGAGAGGGCCAAACGGGAAGAAGAGATTGCAGAACCAGAAGAGATCGAAGAGGGTGAACAGGGCATTTCATTTGCCGTGACCGCAAACGACGGATCCACTTTTACAATCACGAAGTCCCACCTGAAGCGCAAAATTGCCTTCGCTGCAAAGGGACATGAAAGGGATGTCGACATCGAATCGATTGTCAATGAAGCCATTGCCAATTTCTATGAGGGGATTAAAGAACATGAAGTCGATCTCTCTCTTATCTTGGCAGCACGCTCCAAAGTGGAAATCGATCCCAATTACTCCTATGTCGCGGCTAATCTACTACTCGATAAACTCTATCGCGAATCGATAGGGACGGACTCCTCTCATGCTTCCAATGATAAAATGTACCGCAACTACTTCAAAGAGTACTTCAAAAAAGCTGTCGGCGCAGGACGCCTTGCTCCCGCTCTTTTGGGTTTTGACCTCGATAAACTCGCTAAAGCACTGGTGATCGAGCGAGATCGAGCTTTCACTTTTCTAGGGCTTCAAACCCTCTACGATCGCTACCTGATACACAACGGGAAAAACCGGCTCGAAACACCACAGATCATGTGGATGAGAATTGCCATGGGTCTTGCTCTTAACGAAAAGAACGATAAAGAGAAGCGCACCATCGAATTTTACCACGTCCTCTCCCAATTTCTCTTTGTTTCAGGAACGCCCACTCTTTTTAATTCGGGCACTACCCACTCCCAGCTCTCCTCTTGCTATCTTTCGACGGTGATGGACGACCTAAAAAGCATCTTCAAAGTCATCGCTGACAATGCACAACTTTCTAAATGGGCAGGCGGTCTTGGAAATGACTGGAGCAATGTGCGAGGAACAGGAGCAGATATCAAAGGGACCAATGGCAAAAGCCAAGGGGTGATCCCCTTCCTCAAAGTAGCCAATGACACGGCCGTAGCCGTCAACCAAGGGGGAAAAAGAAAAGGGGCTCTCTGTTCTTATCTCGAAACCTGGCATCTCGACATCGAAGAATTTCTCGAGCTGAGAAAAAATACGGGCGACGAACGGCGCCGCACCCACGACATGAATACGGCGAACTGGATCCCCGATCTTTTCATGAAACGAGTAAAATATGGCGGCAGCTGGACGCTTTTTACCCCCGATGAGGTGCCTGGTCTGCACGATCTCTATGGGGCGGCCTTCGAGAAAAAATACCTCGAATGCGAAAAGTTAGCCGAACAGGGCAAAATCAACCATTCGAAGAAGATCGACGCCCTCACTCTGTGGCGCAAAATGCTCAGCATGCTCTTCGAAACGGGCCACCCTTGGATCACTTTCAAAGACCCTTGCAATATCCGTTCACCGCAAGACCACGCCGGAGTCGTCCATAGTTCTAATCTCTGTACAGAGATCATGTTGAATACCTCAGCGGAAGAGACCGCTGTGTGCAATCTCGGTTCGGTCAACCTCGTTGCCCACCTCAAAGAGGGACAACTCGATAGACAACTGCTCTCTTCCACGATCAAAACTGCCATTCGCATGCTCGACAATGTCATCGATATTAACTTCTACCCAACGGAGGAAGCTAGAATCGCCAACCTGCGCCACCGCGCCGTCGGTTTGGGCCTCATGGGTTTCCAAGATGCCCTTTATGAACTCAATATGAGCTATGCCAGCCACGAGGCGGTTACTTTTGCCGATGAGAGCATGGAGCTCATCTCCTATTTTGCTATTCTTTCCTCGAGCGAACTAGCAAAAGAGAGGGGCACTTATTCGACATTCAAAGGCTCCAAGTGGGATCGCGGTTTGCTTCCCATCGATACCATCGATCTCCTCGAAAAAGAGCGGGGCGAAACAGTGCGGATGGACCGCAGCGCCAAGCTCGACTGGAAACCCGTGCGCGAATCGATCAAAAAGCATGGGATGCGCAACTGCAACACGATGGCCATTGCCCCGACAGCCACCATCGCCAATATCATTGGCGTGACCCAATCGATCGAACCAATGTATAAGCATCTCTTTGTAAAATCGAACCTCTCAGGAGAGTTCACAGTCATCAACCCCTATCTCGTCCAAAAGCTGAAAAACATCGGCCTTTGGGATAGTAAGATGGTCGACGATCTCAAATATTTCGATGGCGCTCTCGGCGAGATCGAGCGGATTCCCGAAGAGATCAAAAAAGTCTACTTAACCGCTTTCGAGATTGAACCCGAATGGATTATCGAATGTGGAAGCCGCAGACAAAAATGGATCGATATGGGACAATCGCTTAACCTCTATATGGCAGAACCTAGTGGCAAAAAACTCCATAAGATGTATATGGATGCTTGGGAAATGGGTCTAAAAACGACCTATTACCTCCGCACTTTGGGAGCGACTCATATCGAAAAGTCAACCACGGATATCAACGTAAGGGGAATCCAGCCTCGCTGGATGAAGAGTACCTCCCCTTCGAGCCGAATCAAAGTGGAAAGGGAGCAAGAGGGCCCTTCCTGCAACCTCGACGAAGAGTGCGAGAGTTGCCAATAGTAATTTAAGGAGCATGAGAATGAAACTCAAAGCAGATATCTCTGCCGTTGCGGCTGGAAAAGAAAAACGAGTCAAAGCTAAAGACAAACGTCTGATCAATTGCAATCAGGTCGATGTGAATCAGCTCATGCCTCTCAAATACCACTGGGCGTGGGAGCACTATCTCAATGGGTGTGCCAACAACTGGCTTCCATCAGAAGTTCCTATGGCTAAAGATATTGAGTTATGGAAGTCGAAAGAACTCTCTGCCGACGAGCGGAAAGTCATCATGAGAAACCTCGGGTTTTTCAGCACGGCAGAAAGCCTCGTAGGGAATAATATTGTCCTCGCCATCTTTAAGCATATCACCAATCCCGAGGCGAGGCAGTACCTCCTCCGCCAAGCTTTTGAAGAGGCCGTGCATACCCATACCTTTCTCTACATCTGCGAGTCGCTCAACCTCGATGAGGGAGAGGTCTTCAACATGTATAATGAGATCCCCTGTATCAAAGAGAAGGACCAATTCCAGATGCAGCTCACCGCTGATGTCTTTAAAGAAGGGTTTACCACAGCCACTTTTGAAGGGGCCCAAAAGTTCCTCGAGAACCTCATCGGCTATTACCTCATCATGGAGGGGATTTTCTTTTATAGCGGCTTCGTCATGATCCTCTCCTTTCTGCGCCAGAACAAAATGACCGGCGTTGGGGAGCAGTACCAGTATATCCTCCGCGACGAGACCATCCACCTCAACTTTGGCATCGATCTCGTCAATGGCATCAAGGAAGAGAACCCCGAACTCTGGACCCCCCAATTCCAGGCCCATATCGTAGAGCTCGTGAAAAAGGCAGTTGAACTCGAGTATGCCTATGCTAGCGATTGCCTCCCTCAAGGCATCTTGGGCCTTCGTAAAGAAATGTTTAAGGATTACGTCGAATACATCGCCGATCGCCGCTTAGAACGCATCGGCATCAAGCCTATCTATGGCTCAAAAAACCCCTTCCCCTGGATGAGCGAAACCATCGACCTTTTCAAGGAGAAGAACTTCTTTGAAACCCGGGTCACCGAATACCAAACCTCCGCCTCTCTCAGCTGGTAAAAAGGGCCTTCTGCCCATTATTATTCTCTTTAAATTAGTTTTATTAATTAGTTTTTAAAAAAATTAATAGTAAATTAACTGGTGTTATTAAAAATAATAGTATATAATTATAAGCAATTAATTTTTAATAATAATGGAGAAATAAAATGAATAAAGTTATCAGTAATTTACCATATATCCAGCAGGATGGTTTTAGAGCCTCCAAGAACAAATTTAAGACAGAAGATGGTGAATATATTGGGGTTGTTAATATGGGCGGTTTGATGGGTCCCGTACCTGAAATAGTCACAAAAAGCGAAAATGTCTTTGCACAAGCCATGAAAAAAGCCGAAGCGAGAGAAGCTCTAGGTAAGAAGCAAAGCGCAATTAAAAAAGAGATCAACGCAATTAAAATTACTCATCGCGTAAATGATACTTCATTTAGGAAAATTGCAGTTGCCGATGATCATGATGTAGGTACTGATTTCAATATTGGAGAGCAAAAGAAAATCGAACAACAACCTAGAAATGTGAATAAAAGAACCCAATTAGAAGAAAAGGAAGAAAGAGAATACATCAAAGCAACACACTCTACACTTTTGGATCGTATTTTTGGATCGATCCGCCATCCGCTCCGTTTCCTTAAAGCCTCTTTCCGTCGCGGTCTATAATTAAGCAGTAGAAAAAAACCGATCTTATAGCCTAGAGTGAGAGCAAAGATAAAGCTCTCACTCTGGCATGTCTCAAGTTATTACTCAGGAATGGAAAGAAAATGCAACTTTTAGGGATTACCACATTGATCGGGTCGTCCCTTTAACAGAATTGCATGCCACTCTCATCGAAGCAACACATTTGCCGACGGGTGCCCACATCATGCATGTGGCCAATGACGATGAGGAGAATGTCTTTGTCCTCTCATTCAATACTTTACCCGACAAATCCGATGGGGTAGCTCATATATTGGAACACGCTGTTTTGTGCGGTTCCAAGAAATACCCTGTCAAAGACCCTTTCTTTGCCATGGGGAGGCGCAGCCTCAATACCTTCATGAACGCCTTCACAGGGCCCGATTTTACCTGTTATCCGGCATCGAGCCAGGTCCCTAAAGACTTTTATAACTTGCTCGAGGTCTATCTCGACGCCGTTTTCCACCCTTTGTTGAAAAAGGAGAGCTTTTTGCAGGAGGGGGTGCGCCTCGACTTTCTCGATGAGAAAGATCCCTCTTCTCCTCTTTGTTTTAAGGGCATTGTTTTCAACGAAATGAAAGGAGCCCTTGCCTCTCCCGAAACGCGGCTGATCGAAGCGTTAATGGCCTCTCTTTTCCCCGATTTGACCTATGGAATTAACTCGGGAGGAGACCCCAAGGTCATTCCCGATCTGACTTATGAGCAGTTAAAAGAATTTCACAGCAAGTACTACCACCCTAGCCGCTGTCTTTTTTTCTTTTATGGTAACTTGCCTCTGGAACGCCACCTCGAATTCCTCGACAAACATGTCTTTGCCGGCGTCGAAAAGCTCCCCTCTTTACCAAAGATCAAAAAACAGAAGCGTTTTGAGAAAAAGGTACACAAAATCGAGTACTATCCCATCTCAGCGCAAGAATCGACGAAAGGAAAAACGTTAGTGGGAATGAGCTGGCTCACCTGCTGTAGTCTCGACCAAGAAGAATTATTAGCTCTTATCATTCTCGATATTGTCCTCATGGCAACCGATGCTGCTCCTCTAAAGATGGCTATCTTGAAATCGGGGCTGTGCAAACAGGTCGAAGCGACGATCGACAATGAATTAAGTGAAGTTCCTATGACTTTGATCTTCAAGGGATGTGAAGAGAACAGTTCGAATAAAATTGAAGCCTTTGTGCGCGAAGAACTCGCTGCCATTGCCAAAAAAGGAATCGAATTCAACCTTATCGACGGAGCGATCCACCAACTCGAAATCGCCCGTTCCGAAATTGGGGGGAATGCCCACCCTTTTGGCCTCTCTCTCTATATGCGCTCGGCACCTCTTAAACAGCAAGGGGGTCAACCCGACGATGCCCTGCTCATCCACTCTCTTTTCTCCAAATTGCGCACTAAAACCGCTGAACCGCGCTATCTCCCTTTACTCATCGAAAAATACTTCTTGGAAAACCCCCATTTTGTCTGTGTCGAAATGCGTCCCGATCCGGAGCTGGGGAAAAAAGAGGCCGAAGAGGAGCAAAAAAAACTCCAAAAAATAGAAAAGATATTTGGGACCAAAGAGCGAGAGAATCTATTCAGCGAATTAAAAAAGTTTCACGAAGCGAGGGAAGCGGAAAATGGGCATGCGATCCATCTATTGCCTAAGGTCAACTTGTCGGATGTCCCTCCTAAGATCAAAGACTTTCCTCTCCAAAGAGAAAAAGTGGGAAATTTAAATGTTTTCCACCACGACTGCTTTACTAATGAACTCATTTATGTCGACCTCCTCTTTGATCTTCCTTATCTCGAAGAAGAAGATTTAGCTTATCTACGCCTTTTTGCCCTTTTCTTGCCTCAGGTTGGGTGTGGAAGCAAAAACTATAAAGAACATCTCGAGGAAGTCTTAGAACACACTGGCGGTCTTACCGCTACCTTAGATCTCGAAGTGCAAGTCCAAGACTTCAATGTGATGCGTCCCTGTTTAACCTTGCGAGGAAAAACTCTTAGCCGGAAAGCCGACCGGTTTTTTCTCATCTTGAAAGAGATGGCTACGTCTGCCGATTTCACCGATGCCGCTCGTATCAAGGAGCTCTTGTCGCAACACCACAATGCCATCGAAGAATCGGTCCAAACAAGCGCTCTACGCCATGCAGTCAACTTGTCAGCTAGTGGCCTAACCCTACCTGGCAAAATCACCAACGATTTCTTTGGGATGGACTACTACTGGAAACTTCAAAAGATCTTTGCCGACTTCCAAAAATCGCCCGACTTTCTCATTGCCAAGTTGCGCGAGTTACAAAATCGCACCCTTGCTCTCGAAGGGGGTAATCTCATCTTGAGCTGCGATGGCGCTAACTTTGCCAACCTCCGAAAAAATAACTTCTTTGGGCTGCCCGATATTCCTCTTAAAGCATTCAAACCATGGAATCCCTCTTATCCCTTAGTAAAAGTCCCCTCGCAAGGAAGACTGATTGCTTCACCTGTCGCCTTCACTTCGATGATGTATTCGACTGTTGCCTACCTGCACCCCGATTCCCCTCCTCTATCGATTGCTGCTGAAATCATGAATCACAAAATCCTTCACAAGGCTATACGCGAGCTAGGAGGGGCTTATGGAGGGGGTGCTAACTTGGGGGCTATGACGGGGAATTTTTATTTCTATGCGTATCGCGATCCCCATCTCGCTTCTACAGTGGATGCGATAGAAAAAGCCGTGGCGGCAATTGCCTTGGGACGCTTCAATGAGCAAAACCTCGAAGAGGCCAAACTAGAGAAAATCCAACAAGTCGATGCTCCCATTTCTCCAGGAGCCAGGGCGATCTCTGCCTTCATGCGCCTTCGCAGCGGACGCACCCATGCCCTGAGGCAGCGCTACCGCGATAGTTTGATGAACATAACAAAAGACGATGTCAAACGTGCCGTCGCCTTCCATTTGCTACCCCATATGAATAAAGGGGTCTTCGTCTGTTTTGCAAGTTCCGAGTTTTTTGAAAAAGAGAATAAATTCCTTAAAAAACCCCTACCGCTTTTTGCGGTCGATAAGCC
>JBIOXR010000001.1:0-5627 GCA_044869735.1 Chlamydiales bacterium | reverse complement strand
CCAAGCCTCATTACCTGTAAAAAAGCAAAGGAGCGCCATTACTCCGCTCCATCGTCTTGTTGCAGTTATTTTTAGTGGCAATAAGGTAATAGTAAAAAAAGGGGAGAAGGCGCTGATGGGAGAACTATATGAATTTCCATACATTGAAGTAGAAGAGCGCTCTTTTACGCCCGAAGAGAAAACGACTCTTTTTGAAGAAGCTCTCCAATTGCCACTACGTTATGTGAGAACATTGCCGACGCAATCGCATAGCTTTACGCGATATAAAGCCACTCTCTATCCTACGTTGTTTTCTACTGCAAGAGAAATAGGTATTGAGGGAGAAAAAGTGTTAACTTTGCCCTTTTCTGCAGGGCATCGACGTATTAGGGACCATATTTTTTCATGAGGATTTTACATACAGAAGCTTCTCCCGGATGGGGAGGGCAAGAAATGAGAATTTTGCGCGAAAGCCTTGGAATGAGAGAGCGGGGACACGAGGTGATTTTCGCTGTTCAAAAGGGGGGAGGATTGGGAGATAAAGCCAGAGAAAAGGGATTTATCGTTTTTGAATTTTCCTTTGCAAAGAGGAATGCCCTTTCCCTTTTCTTTTCTCTTTGTTCTCTCATCATTAAGTATAAAATCGATATCGTCAATACACACTCCTCTTTAGATGCATGGCTGGGCGGAATAGCTGCCCGTCTCCTTTTTCGGTCCATCATCCGGACGCGCCATCTTTCTACGCCTGTCAAAGGGGGGCTCAATGCTTACCTCCTTTACAAAACTCTCGCCGACTGCGTTGCCACTACGTGCGAAGCTACTGCCTCGACTCTTCAAAAACAGGCACGCCTCTCTGCCAGTCGGTGCTTCTCAGTTCCTACGGGTATTGAACCGCGTGAGATCCATGCCGACGAAAAGGCGATAACGGCTTTTAGGCAATCGGTAGGAGTAAGAGAAGAAGACCTCGTCGTCGGTACTTGCTGTGTGTTGAGAGGATGGAAGGGAATTAGCGATCTATTGCATGCGGCAAAACTTTTAGAACATCTACCTCATCTCAAATGGGTAGTCATCGGCTCAGGGGTAAGCGAAGACCATTTCAAACAAGAGAGAAAACAGTTGGGTCTCGAAGAAAAAGTCGCGTTTGTTGGCCATCTCTCTCCTCCCTTTACAGCCATTGCCGCGCTCGATCTTTTTCTTCTTTTGAGTTGGGCTCATGAAGGCGTGAGCCAAGCAGCTTTGCAAGCTGCTCTACTCAAAAAACCTCTCATCACAACACCTACAGGAGGCCTCGGGGAAATATGCCTTCACGATGAGACGGGATGGCTCGTGCCTCCCCATTCTCCAGCAAAGGTGGCAGAGGCCGTGGAAAAGCTTTTAGAAAATCCCCCAAAAAGAAAGGAGATGGGAGAAAGGGCCCATTCTCATGTACTTGAGCGATTTACCTTAACTACGATGCTCGATACAATGGAAAATCTTTATCACAGGTTAAAAAATGAAAAACGAAAAAGCAATAGATGAATTTAAGAAGCTACTTGCCATCGCAGACTATCTGATGGGGCCCGAGGGGTGTCCTTGGGATAGAGAACAGACATGTGCCTCTTTACGGTCAACTGTGCTCGAAGAGACCTGTGAAGTGATTGAAGCCATCGATGCCGGGGACGATGTGAATTTAGTCGAAGAGCTCGGAGATCTTTTCTACAACGTCCTCTTTTTTGGAAAAATAGGGGAAAAAGAGGGGAGATTTAGCATGAGGGATGTTATTTTCACCATAAGGGAAAAACTCATAGCGAGACATCCTCATGTCTTTAAAGGTGAAAAAGCTAAAACGGCAGCAGAGGCTCTAAAGCGATGGGAAGAGGCAAAGAAGCAAGAAAAATCGGAGAGAAAGAGCCATCTCGATGGCATCCCCAAAGCTATGCCAGCTCTTGCGCGAGGGTATAAAGTAGCTGGAAAGTTTGACAAAGCCTCTTATGATGAAGCTTCTTCCGGTGATACCCTCCCCTTTTCGAATGAAGAGGAGCTGGGTTTTCTTTTATGGAAAATAGCTAAAAGGGCAAAGCAATTGGGGATCAATCCCGAAATGGCTCTAAGAAAAACTCTTTTAAAAAAAGAGCGCCTTTTCCGCGATTGGGAAAAAAATCTATAATGCAGTAAGGATTAATTAGTTAGATTCTTTTCTTTAGTATAAGTTGGGGTTCTAATATAATGACTTATTGCCGGGGGCCTTTGGGAATGAGAGGGTCTGAACTAGGTCAGGATCGGAAGATAGCAGCCTTAAGGACAACATCTCATGCCCTAAGATATCTCCGGCTTTTTTGTTTTTTTCGACTATAAGTGGTCGATCTCCCGCAGCGGCGTTTCTAAGGAAACAGATCCGATGGGACGGGAGATAAAAAGATGAAACCAGATTTCAAGTACTAGAATCGCCCAAAGCTGTAAAAAAGTCCTGGGGATTAAATAAGGATAGCCTAACTGCTCTTTGATCCATTTTGCTGAGATAATTCCTTCTTGCACGAGAAGGCCGTTTTTGAGTTGCGAAAAAATTTCGCGCAGAGGTTGGTCATGACGCCACGATTCAATGAAAGAGGGATAAGGTGGAGGTTCGTAGGCTCTTCCAGAATGCAAGGGAGCTAGCTGATGGAGCATCCTTTTCAGCATAATCCCTGGGTGTTTATTTTCAATTTTTACATGTTCTGGGACGCGAGCAAAAAATTGGAGAAGGCGCGTATCGAGAAAAGGGGTCATGAGTTCAATTTCAAAGGGGGCACATAATCTTTCATATTGCATGAGTGTCTTATCGGGGAGTTCTGTTTTTCCAACAAAATAGAGAAAAGGGTCTACCTCTCCTTTGACTTGTGACATCCGATGAAACCGTTGGGTAAACACTTCGGGATTGAAAAATGGGTAGAGGAATGAGGCTGCTCGTTTTCTCTCCTTGTTGTGGAAGAGCTCCACTTGTGAGAGAAATTCCATATGGGGTCTATTGATATCGATATTCCTTAGTAAGCTATATTTAAAGTCAGAATGCAAAAGAGTAAGGAGGGGAAAAACGATATTTTCTCGCATCGAGGTGGGAAGATGGGCAATTTTATATTTCCATCCTGAAGGGTGGATGTTTTTAATAAAGTAGCGCTCTCTGCCAGCCGCGATCTCTTCCCAACCTAGGGGTGCATAGAGAGTGCGTTTCCCTTCCGGAAAACGTTGAGAAACAAGTTGAGCTAGTTGCCAGATTTGCAATGAGGTGGGGTCTGCAATGGGTTCATCTTGATGCCAAACGACCTTTACCATGTCCGCGAGAGCTTGCTCAATGGGAATCTTCTCAGTTATAGACGGAACGCCCGCCTGCTTGATCTCTTGGGCTGTTTCCTCAATTTCCCTAAGATCAGTCCCCTCGAGAAAAGCTGAAATGGCCGTCGTATTTTTGTTGAGAGAAGTTAACAGTGCCAACAAAAGTGCTGACCCTACGTGAGGCAACGCTTGTGTCGCACTTCTGCTCTCATGCAATGGAGAGAGAACAACTTTTTTTAGAAGAGAGCCCAATTCTTGGTAGATCTCTTCTCGGCTCCGCTCCTTTTTTTCTTCAAACAAACGGCTATAAGACCAATGTTGACCGATCGATGTTTGCCTATTGAGGTTGACTTTGAGAAAATGGCCGGGCAGGAGTTTGACGATGCCCTTGATGGGGGTAAGATCTTGGGGACAGTAGCCAAAATAGAGGAAAGCACTTAACCCCTCTATGGCGGGTGTCTGAGGAACAATACCCGTAGAGAGGAGCCCTTTAATC
The DNA here is from genome assembly GCA_044869735.1 of Chlamydiales bacterium. Classification (GTDB taxonomy): domain Bacteria; phylum Chlamydiota; class Chlamydiia; order Chlamydiales; family JAAKFR01; genus JBIOXR01. The sequence goes on along the minus strand of JBIOXR010000001.1, from coordinate 1,864 downwards.
TCGGTAGCAAATAAGAAGTAACCTCCCATGGTCGAGAAATAGAGATTCTTTTTCCCTATCGGATCGCGTGCTAACAAGAGAACCTCTTTTTTGGGATCAAAAAGGGCAATGGCAAAAAATCCATTGAGTTTTTCAAGAAAAGCTTCTCCCCAAGTTTCATAGGCATGGAGAAGTAGCTCCGCTTGGTTAGTTGGAACTAGATGAGAGGGCAACTCTTTCTTTAGTTCGTCGAAATTGAAGATTCTTCCATCAATCATTGCGCATCGATGGTTTTTTTCATCGATGGAGGTGGCTCCTCCCCAAATGGAGAGTTCAAGATTTTTATGTCGGAAAATTTCTCCTTGGCGTTGTTTCAATGAGACCAAGGCCCCCATCATGGTGACGAGCTCGTTCACCTTAAAGGAAGTTGGATGGATAACTCCGGCTAAATTGACCATCTTATTGTGTGGAATAGTTGAACTACTTATAATCCGGCTAAGATTAAAATTCTCTGGAGAAAACATGCGTAAGGTACTTTTTTTAGCTCTTACTGTAGGGCTGGTTTCGGGTTGCTGCTGCTCTCGTTATCGAGATACAGCACTTTATACTCGTGAAGGGAAGGCAAAACCCATCGTAGCTGTGTTACCTGTTTTGAATCATTGCCAAGAGACTCCTGGAAAAGGGGTGAATTGGGATATTGGCCGCGAGCTTACTGAAGAAGTTAGAAGGAGAATTTTCGACTCTTCAAGAGTTTACCTACTTCGAGAAAGGGGAGATAGCGAATTAGCCGAAATGCTCAACAAAAAAGACCCCGAAGCGCTCACTCATCTCGCGCTTGAAAATACGGGAGGAGCTGAGTTTGTCGTCGTCACCGAGCTCGTGCACCATGAAGAGCTCCCTTGCACAACTCCTCGCATGCAAGAGCATATTAACCATGTGGGCGATGTCGCTTCTATTTTATCAATGGATTTTAGAGTAAGAGTATTAGATGTCCGCGGAGCTCACCCACGCATCATCTTACAAGAGATTGTCCATAACGAACATTTTATTCCACGCCCCTACTTAAGTTGCGATTACGCTAAATCTCCATGGGGAAGCGATTCGTATAATTGCACCCCGATGGGAATGGCTCATAGCAAATTAATTCGTGAAGTCGCCGCAAGAATTGAAAGCCATATCCAAGCTGTTAGATAAAATTCAATGGAGGTGGCTGAGCTCAAGTCTGAACTAGGAGAGCTACTATTTCTTTTAGTTGTAGCCCTCTTCACTACTTATATTGCCAAGAGAAAGGGATTCTATCGTTTTCCTTTCCCTCCCGCGTATTACCCTGTTACTTTCGGTTCGGTGTTTGGCATTTTTGCCGTCTATGTAGGAACGGCATTTCTCCTTTTCCCTCTGCTTTATCTTCTCATAGGCTATATTGCTACAGGTTCACTCCAAAGTCTTAAATCACTTCCTCAAGAGACGCAGTCGTGGATACAAGTAGCCTCGATTTATCTTCTTTTTTTTATGGTAGTCTCATTTGGTTTTCTTGTTAGGAAAAAGGGGGGCAGTTCTATCCTATGGGGCCAAGAACAAGAGAGAACTTCTCGCAAAGCCCTTAGACATGTTGGGATGGGCTTTCTCACTTGGTTAGTGTCTTATCCCGTTGTTCTTTTTATTAGTGCTGTAGCGGGGGTGATATCCGTTTATCTTTTTGGTAAGCGAGGGGTGGAGCAAGAAGCTGTGAAAATCATCAAAGATACCCTCAACTATCCCTGGCGCCTCTTTATTTTAATTTTGGGTGTAGTGGTATTGGTCCCCATTCTCGAAGAACTTCTTTTCCGAGGGTTTTTGCAAACCTGGCTACGAGGAAAAATAGGCCGCACTTGGGCTCTTATCACGA